>NZ_NHRP01000001.1:0-196262 GCF_002165385.1 Acinetobacter sp. WCHA39 | reverse complement strand
CAGTAAGTTTATTTCGCTACGGTTTGGACTATGTTCAAATGGCTATTCTACGTTTGATTGGTTTTGGAAAAAAAGAAGAATTTAAGAAAGTGCTCGCAATTTTAAGGAAGAAAAAGCCTGATAGGACAAGGGCCCTATGAAATTTGTCGTGTACAAAGAAAAAAGTGTTTCATTTGTGTCTTGAATATTTCTTAAATAAATATGCTTATTCAAGTTATTGTCAAATGATAAGTACTGCTGATAAGAGCGTTGCGTTTGTTCTTCGATGTTTTCGATATTGTTAGGTATCAGTCCATGCAAGTTAAACTGCTCACGCTCTTCAGTCGAAAAAGCTGAACCTTTATTCAAGAGTGGAAGTTCTAAAAGAGCGTTCCCAGCATAGGGAATATATAAAGGTTTTTGGGTTTTACTAGGATTTGCGGGCATACCTTACTCTTTCGATGATCTATCAAATATCAAATTTTCTTAGCTCAAGATGGAATTAAAATCACCTTAAACGAAGTGCATAATTTACACCAATAGATACCTAAAGCTGCATATATCTCAGTATATAAAAGGTGACTAGTTATTTAGAAAATAAATACTCTGTTTAAATTATATCCATTCTGACCGTAACAATCGTAACAATTGGTATGTCACTATAAGAGCGAAGAGCCAAAATGAAATCACTTAAGCAAACATCACCAGCATGCTGTGTAATGTTTGCTCAATCGTTTAATTAGTGATTCTCTTGTTCATATTCCTGAATCGCTTCTTTAGCAATTCGAAAACTATCTACGGCTGCCGGTACACCACAATAAATTGCGACTTGTAGCAGCACCTCACGAATTTTTTCTTTAGGTACACCATTACGCAAAGCACCTTTGACATGCAGCTTCAACTCATGTGGACGATTCAGCGCAGAAATCATGGCAAGATTGATTAAGCTTCGCTCAGGCTTGCTCAGTTCCTCTCGCCCCCAAACTGCCCCCCAGCAATACTCTGTAACTAACTCTTGTAAAGGTAAGTTAAAATCATCAGTATTGTTGATCGAATTATTGACATAAGCTTCACCCAACACTTGTTTACGAATGGCTAAGCCTTTTTCAAATTTTTCATTACTCATGCATTCAATCCCCCAAATAAGGTGTATTTGATTTCAAGATAATCTTCGATCCCGTATTTTGAACCTTCACGACCTAAGCCCGACTGTTTGATTCCACCAAATGGTGCGACTTCATTGGAAATTAAGCCCTTGTTGATTCCAACCATACCGTATTCAAGCTGCTCACTCATCCGCCAAGCGCGTCCTAAATCTTTGGTATAACAATACGCCGCTAAGCCAAATTCCGTCGCATTTGCCATTTCAATGGCTTGTTGTTCAGTTTCAAACTTGAATACAGCAGCCAATGGACCAAATGTTTCTTGAGTCGCCACATCCATCTCAGCGGTGACATCAGCAATAATGGTAGGTTCATAGAATAACTCACCTGCACTATGACGTTTACCACCAGCGACCAAACGACCTGCTTTAGCTAAGGCATCAGCGACGTGAGCTTCAACCTTTTTCACTGCATTGGCATTAATTAATGGACCAATTTCACTCCCAATATCCAAACCATTGCCGATTGCAAAAGCATTGACTTTTTCACTTAATGCAGCAATGAATTTTTCGTAAATTCCTTCTTGAACAAGAAAGCGATTCACACAAACACAGGTTTGTCCTGCATTGCGATATTTAGCAATTAATGCCCCTTCGATTGCAGCATCCAAATCTGCATCATCAAAGACAATAAAAGGTGCATTACCGCCCAATTCTAATGAAACTTTTTTCAGCGTTTGCGCTGAGCGTTGATACAATAATTTTCCAACGGGTGTTGAACCTGTAAAAGTAAATTTCCGTACATCATCACTTTCAAAGATTGCATCCCCAATCATGACTGCATCACCTGTAATGACACTAAAAATCTCAGCAGGTACGCCTGCTTGAATCGCTAAATCGACCAAAGCCAATGCCGTAAATGGAGTTTCTGGCGCAGGTTTAACGATACAAGGACAACCCGCAGCCAAAGCAGGTGCAACTTTACGAGTAATCATTGCTGCAGGGAAATTCCACGGCGTGATTGCTGCAACAACACCTATCGGTTGTTTACTCACGATAATCCGTGCATCTGGATAAGGACTCGGCACAATATCACCGTAAACACGTTTTGCTTCTTCAGCAAACCATTCAACAAAGCTAGCAGCATATAAAATTTCACCTCTCGCTTCTGCTAAAGGTTTTCCTTGTTCGCTAGTCAAAATAAATGCAAGTTGATCTGCATTTTCAACCATCAAATCGAACCATTTTTTTAAAATCGTTGAGCGATCTTTGGCTGTTTTATTTTTCCATACAGCCCAACCTGCAACTGCTGCTTGAATTGCGCGTTCGGCTTCTGCCTTGCCCATATTCGGTACAGTACCAATCACTTCTTGTGTTGCAGGGTTATAAATATCAGAAGTTTGTTGATTATCGGCATCACACCATTGTCCAGCAACAAAAGCTTGTTGATGAAATAATGGCAATTGATTAAGTTGCATACTGATTATCCTATTTAGACTTCGGCATTAATACACAGAACATTTTACAAAACAGTATCAATGTTCTGGTATTAACTAAACCTGTATTATGGCATACCAAATAAATCTTGAAAAAAATTTTCGGTTGCCCGAATGTTATAGCTGATTTTAGAAGTAATAGAATAACGTTAGGTTGAGTAACTTATTCCATTTACCATCATCCCCAAGCGCCAGTGATTTTTCAGTACCACCAATGAAGGAATCATTTTGACTCATAATGTATTCTGCGACTAAAGAAATCTGTTTATGGTCGATTGAAACACCAAGGATATTACGGATTGAATCTTGAGAACCAACCAAATCCTTATTGTATCGACTGTGCATAAAATACGGCGTGATATTGCCAATTTGCTTAACATCTTTAAAAGTATAGCCAAGATCAGCTGTATAGTAAGTCGCTTTGTTTGCAACATAATATTCGCTGTCATATGAACCCATCAAAGATGAAGTTGCATCAACGACGTCTTTATTACTGACATCATTTTTACCGCCTGTTAAGGTCAGACCTAGATTGCCATAATTGATTTTGCTAAATAATGCCCACGCATTACGTCGACCCGTTTGAGATGTGGTTTTATTGTCAATCTCTGAAGTCCAATATGAAGCACCGACCTGTGTAGTTAAACCTTTTACACCCAGATTAATATCTTGGGTAATACGTCCAACCCACATGTTTTTCTCTTCGATATCACTTTTGGTAATGTCATCAGAACTTACATAGTTCGCACTATAGCGACCAGAGTCTTGGGTAGTACCTTCATAGTGACCTGCATCTGCAGCAAAATAACCGACATCAAATTTGGTCGCACTTGGCAATTCAAAATGATAGTTTAAACCTAAATTATGAACATCTTCTAAACCTGCTGTAGTATTGATACTACCGTACAAACTATTGCCCCAGAAACGTCCTGATCCAAATGGAATAGCTTGCATTCCTGCCACAACCTGATCAGTTTCATTTAAATGATAACCTGCATATGCATCGATCAAGGTTGAAAAATCACACAGCGTATCGTATTGATAACAACGATATTCAGCATGTCCAAATAGTTTGCCGCGTTCATAATCAAGTTTTAGTTGTGCAGCATCAAAACGGATCTTATGTTCTGAAGCAGGTTCACCGTAATCTTTGTCTTGATAATTGGCACGTACATAACCAGAAACCGTTAACTTGCCTGAGTCGGCATTGCTGTCGCCAAAACTAATTCCTGCATAACTTGGTGTAATCATACTGGTTAATGCAGTTACCAATGTGAGTTGTAAATAACTTTTTTTCATGTCATCGATTCCATTCTAAGCATGTTTAATGTTGCGCTTTTACATTGAGTGCTGGGCTACTGCATTTAATCTTTTCGAGATTAAAGACGTAGTACACAACGAAACTCACTACCAATCCAATCACCCAAGAAATATCTACATCCTGAATGACGTTTGCGAATGGGCCTGTAAAAAATGCATTAGTCAGAAAAGGGATTTGAACCACGATTCCAATGAAATATGCAGTTAAAGCTTTGCCATTAAATTTGCCGTAGATACCACCATCTTGTGCGAAGATCGACTGAATATCATAAGATTTCTTATTGATCACATAGAAATCCAATAGGTTAATCGATACCCAAGGCACTAAAATAAATAGTAAGGCAAAAATGACGTTCAGGAAGAAGCTAATAAAGTTGCTTGATGCCCAAAGTGCTGTAAACGTAGCAAGGATTAAGACCATAATCGACAAAATAATACGGACATTCTTACTTGGCATCCATTGACCTGCAAAGGTTTGGATCGAAGTAATACACGATAAAACCGCACCATATAAATTCATGGCATTGTGACCGATGATATTACAAAGGAATAAAATCATCAGAATCGAACCGAAAATACCTGTACCCGATTTCACCGCTTCCATCGCATCGGTACCAGAACCAATACTCACCGCTACTGTACCAAATGCCATCGCAAAGATTGTTCCAAGCGAAGCGCCCAAGTAAGTAAAGATAAATGGTCTAAAAATCCCAATCGACTTCGGTAGATAACGTGAATAGTCTGAGGTATAAGGTGAAAAACTAATTTGCCAAACTGCACATAGACCAAACATGGCAAACCAACCTTTTAGGTTAAATGAGCCTTTGGCAAGTACTTCAGCATTAATTTGTGGCAACATAATCAACAAGCCGATCAGCAATGAACCGCCCATTAACCATGTGCCAATTTTATTAAAATTATGAATTAGATGATAACCCACTACCCCAATGGTGGTTGCTGCAATTGCACCAATCACCGTCGCAGTTGGAACAGGGATTGCGGGGACGACGGTATGTAAGGTTTTACCTGACAAGATAATGTTGGAAATAAAGAAACCGAGATAAATCAGTGTCGTAAATAATACGACTAGTAATGCACCATAACGCCCAAACTGTGCTCGGCTTTGAATCATCTGGGGAATGCCGACTTGGGGTCCTTGCGCAGAAGTTAAAGCTAAAATTGCTGCGCCAAAGAAATGACCACAACAAATCGCTACTAGCGCACTGATCAAACTGAGGTTAAACGTTAGCATCGACATTGCACCAGTAATTACAGCTAAGGGTGCAATATTGGTACAAAACCAGAGCGTGAATAGATCACGTACTTTTCCGTGACGTTGAGATGGATCAACGTAATCAATTGAATTGCTTTCAATGGCGAAAGCACTATTTTCATTTTGGCTCATATCCTTAATCTCTCTTTGAGGACTTCGTTTTCCTCAATATCAAATATTTGTGAGAGTAAACTTAGGTTTCACAACCTGCCTGATCAGCGCCATATCCAGATGACCTGACCTTCATTTCTCTTGTTTTACAGACGAATCACATCAACTTTGATTAAAGAAATGGCAAAAAAGATAAAGGAAACCTTGTCGAGGCTCTTGGAGCTCAACCAATATTATCTTACGTATGCCTTGATCAGATTTATGTGATTTTGAAATTTAACTGCGTCATCTTTTCATCCTTGAAATTTAAATCCTAATGACTGTTGTGATGTATTAACGCATCACAAAAGGATCATCAATCGGTTGATCTGAGGTACGTAACCACACAGTTTTAGTAGTGGTATAGTCCAACACCGCATCTGAGCCAGCTTCACGACCATGTCCTGATAGACCATGACCACCAAAAGGTGCAAGTGGAGAAACAGCGCGATAGGTATTCAGCCAAACAATCCCTGAACGAATTGCTTTGGTCATACGATGCGCGCGGCTTAAATTGTTGGTAAACACACCAGCTGCCAGTCCATAAGGCGTACTGTTGGCTTTTTGAATCGCGTCTGCTTCAGTGCTAAAACTCACTACAGACAAGACAGGACCAAATAACTCGGTCATGACGCAATCAGCTTGCGGTACATCACTACAGTCTAAAATTGTAGGTGGATAGTAATAACCTGCTCTTTCAAGCGTTTTCCCACCTGCCAATAATTTCGCCCCTTGCTGAATCGAGCGAGCAACGACTTGCTCAATTTTTTCACGTTGACGCAAGGTGCACAGAGGGCCATATTC
Source organism: Acinetobacter sp. WCHA39 (assembly GCF_002165385.1). Lineage (NCBI taxonomy): Bacteria > Pseudomonadati > Pseudomonadota > Gammaproteobacteria > Moraxellales > Moraxellaceae > Acinetobacter > Acinetobacter sp. WCHA39. The sequence goes on along the minus strand of NZ_NHRP01000001.1, from coordinate 190,138 downwards.
AGTTGCCATATCATCAGGCAAACCAATCTTGATACTTTGCACACGCTCAACCAAACGTTGAACAAATTCATCTTTGATACTGTCTTCAACCAGCAACCGTGAACCAGCAACACAGCTTTGCCCAGTTGCTGCAAAAATCGCTGCGACTTGTGCATTCACTGCGCTCAGTAAATCAGCATCTGCAAATACAATAAAAGGAGATTTTCCACCTAACTCTAATGAGACTTTGGCAAGGTTCTCAGCAGAGTTGCGCACGATATGACGTGCTGTTTCTGGTCCACCAGTAAATGCCACATGAGCAACCTCTGGATGACTACTTAAAACTGCGCCACATTCAGGCCCGAAACCTGTAATGACATTCACCACACCTGCTGGAAATCCTGCTTCATGCACCAAACGTGCAAAAGCAAGTAAAGGGGCTGGTCCCTCTTCAGAGGCTTTCAGAACAATACTGCAACCTGCCGCCAATGCTGGACCAACTTTAACCGCAGACAAAAATAATTGGCTATTCCACGGAACAATTGCAGCAATCACACCTACTGGTTCACGGATGGTCCATGCTTGCATATCTGGTTTATCAATCGGCAGATAGCTCCCTTCGAGCTTGTCTGCAATCCCTGCATAGTAACGATAATATTCAGCTACATAAGCAATTTGGCTCGACGTCTCACGAATGATCTTGCCTGTATCACTGGTTTCATATTGAGCCAATTGCGGTGCAGCTTTTTCGATTAAATCAGCAAGTTTATATAGCAGTTTGCCACGCTGTGAAGCGGTTAAACCTGCCCAAGCCGCATCTTGCAGAGCCTGAGATGCCGCGGCAACTGCACGATTGACTTCATCTGTACGTGCTTCAGGCATTTTCGCCCAAACTTGCTCTGTCGCTGGATTGATGCTGTCAAATTGTGCAGCACCATCCTCAAATTGACCATTGATATACAACTGGAATTGAGAAGTCATGTCTTCTCTCCTATGCAAATGCAGGCATCACTTCGTTGATCATACGTTGTAACGATGCTTTTTTACGCTCAAAGCTCATTCCTGTATCGATCCAGAATGAATATTCGTTATAACCCATTGCTTCATAAGCTTTTAAGCGATCAATCACTTCTTGCGCCTGACCAATTACATTATTTTTACGCATAGCTTCTGGCGTATAAAATGGATGAGCTGCAATTTCTTCATCACTCAATGGCGCGATTAGACCTTGTGTAATTTCACGCTCATTTTTAAACCATGCGCCAAAATAGTTATAGAATGTGTTGATTTCATCTGCTGCAAATTGAGCATCTTCTTCACTATCAGCGACATAGGTATGACGCAATAACATAATTTCAGGACGAGGAATATCAGCAAACTTTTCACAGGCGGTATTGAAATGTCCCATGAGTTTTTCAACTTCTTCATCACCAAAATGTAATGGTGTGACTTGTACATTGCAGCCGTTTTGCACTGCAAATTCGTGGCTATTTGGATCACGTGCTGCTACCCAAATCGGTGGATACGGTTGTTGTAACGGTTGAGGCGCAGAAGTGGTTTTTGGGAACTGCCAAAATTCACCATTATGCTCATAATCGCCTTTCCACAGGTTTTTAATCGCTGGAATCATTTCACGTAAACGCTGACCCGCACTCCATGCATCCATACCAGGCACCATACGCTCATATTCAAACGAGTAGGCACCACGTGCAATACCAATATCTAAACGACCATTGGTAATGATATCCGTCATAGCAGCTTCACCTGCCAATTTAATTGGATGCCAAAATGGCGCAACAACTGTACCAGTGCCCAAACGTACATTTTTAGTTTTATTGGCAATATCAACCAAGTTAATGAATGGATTAGGTGCAATGGTAAAATTCATTGCATGATGTTCACCAGTCCAAATCGCATGCATACCGCCTTGATCGGCAATCTGGCAAAGTTCAATCATCTCATCATAGAGCTGCTTCTGCGTTTGTTGATCAGAAACACGTTCCATGTGTACAAATAATGAAAAACGCATAGTTAAACTTCCTCTTTAACAATTTGACGAACCGTACCGCTAATTTGATTACCGTAATAAACACCATAGGTTTTGAGGTGGTTTTCTTTACGATAACGCATCAACATACTTTCTAAAGCGCTATCTACAAAAGTCAGTTGTTCTAAATCATTCAAATCAATAAATTGACCTTTCGTCGCATGTGCGATCGGGGTATTACATAAAAATGCAATATATTGCTGCTGGGTGGTCACATCATCATAGACAGAATAGATAAAGCTTGGTGATGCTTCTGGTTGATAAGCTGCAAAGATTTTTTCCAGTGCTTTTTCTGCACCGTCTTTTTCAACTATCAAATGTGGCAATGTCCACTTTTGATCCTGTGTCTGTTCAAGCAAGATCTGATTTTCATGTCCAATCAATGCCATCATCATGACTTTCATACTCGAAATCACATCAGTAGATGATTTGGCAGGTGTGAAATAAGCTCCACGGTAATACCCTAAACCAGCAAAGCCTGCTGAGCCAAAATCTTCAACTTTACCAATTAAAATCGCATGATCACCTGCATCTACAACTTGATACGTCGTGCAATCAAACCAAGCACTGACTTGATCAATGATAGGGTTATGAGATGCGCTCTTTGTCCATGCTAAATTTGCAAATCGATCATCACTTGGGCGAGCAAAAGTATTCGAAATATCCTTTTGTTCTTCTGCCAAAATATTAATTGCAAAATGTGAAGCATTAGCAAAGTTATTATAATTGCTTGATGTCTTGGCAATGCTGACCAGCAGCAAAGCTGGGTCCAAAGACACCGAAGCAAAAGAGTTCGCAGTAAAGCCTAATGGTGTTCCATCATCTTTACAGGTGGTTACGACGGTTACGCCAGTCATAAATGAGCCAAAGGCATCACGTAGTTCGCGTATTTTATTAACACTATCCATTTCACTCATTGTCATATTCCTTCATCAATGTGTGGCAATTTAGACTTGGGTTTCTAACCACGCCTGCATTGCAATATTTACTTGGTCTGGTGCAGTCAAATTCACCATATGACGCTCATTTTCAATCACAATAGCGGTGCCATTTCTCGCTTGGCTTGCCATTTGTATTGCCATTTCTGCTGTTGAATTTGGGTCATCTGTTCCAGTTAACACCAGTGCTGGACACTGAATTTTACTCCAGTCATCTGCGTAAATTTGATCGCCATGTGCAAATGCCGCATATGCTGTGGTATATCCAGACAAGTCCACATTTTCTAACCAAGACTTGACTTTTCCAGCAGCAATTTGTTCTGCTTCACTGTTACCAAACCAGCGTTGTAGTGGTGTTTCAACGTCAATATGACCTGTTTTTAACTCTTCTGCACGATTCACGACAGCATCACGAGCTTGGCTGGTACGCTTGTATACACCGTTCAACACCGCCATTCGTTTGACTAAATCAGGACGAGTTGCACTTACGCCTGTCGTAATCAATGAACCCATCGAATGACCTGCCAAATTCACTGCACCTAAATTCAATGCTGTAATAAATTCGATCGCCCAATCAACAAATGCTTTTAAAGGTGCACCATCCGCAAGTTTTGTACTTTTTCCATGACCCGGCATATCCACCGAAATCACACGATAATGTTTCGAGAAATATTCGATTTGTGGATACCAAGCGGCTGCTTGCATACCTACACCATGGATGAGAACCAAAGGCTCTCCTTCTCCTTGCTCAAAATAATGAGCAATCCGACTATTTGACAGCTGCAGGGTTTTTGAGATCATGACCTAACTCTTCCAAATCTTGATAACGATCGCCAATACGATGATGTGGACGTCCACCTGTCGCTGCACCAATTACAATCACAATTTCATCGGCAGCAGGTGCATCTGGAATTGCAAATTGAAGAGTCAAATAATGAGAACGGCGGCCTTCATCATTTTTATCCATCATTGGAACAAGAATCGAAGCATTCGCTGGACCACGCGTATTATTAAAAGCGAGATAAGACTTAGCCCCGACCGCATTACGATATGTATTTCCAAAATGTAAGGTATGAATGAGGGCTGATGCATGCTCGAGCTCACCATTCAAACCTACGACCGCACTTTTACCAAATGCTTCTACCGCTTCACCTGAACCGACTTCATCAAGAATAAGTTGAGTTAAATGCTCACTTAGAATCGGAGCAATACGGCGAATCTCAGGTGTTAGGTTTTCGACATAACCCTGACCAGCCCATGGGTTTTTGATCACAGCAGCAGCAGCCACCATTTTTAACGGTTTTGTTGCTTCTTTATCGCCATCGACATAAGTCGTTTCAACATGAAGAACTGTTTTACGGATTAGATTCATGGCATTTCCTTGCGAGTGAATTTATTTTTGCATTCGTATTATGGTATACCATAATACATAATGAAAAAAAAGCAAGAGTTTGGTATGCTAATTTTCAGCTAGAAACATGTAACAAAATTTTGACTTATTAAAATCAGGAAAGATTAATCATCTATGAATCTTAAAATTGAAAATCCACCTGTGACTTTACGTGAGCTTTGTTTGAATAAAGTACGTAACGCGATCATTACAGGCTATTTCCCTTCTGGGAAAAGATTAGTCGAAAGAAGCTTGTGCGAAGAATTAGGGGTAAGTCGCTCTGTTGTACGTGAAGTCATTCGTTATTTAGAAGCAGAAGGTTTAGTTGAAATTCTGCCAAATAAAGGCCCAATTGTTTCATTATTGGATTGGGAAATTGCATCGCAAATTTATGAAATTCGACTATTACTCGAACAAAGTGCCGTTGCAGATTGCACCCAAAACCTAACTGCTCAAACAACAGAAACGCTGAAAGTATTATTGATTGAACTTGAGCAAGCCTTTACAGCAGATGACATTAATTTAATTATTTCTACCTCTTCAAAACTTTACGAAACTATTTTTACCACTGCAAAACATCATATTGCTTGGGAAGTAGTACAACGTTTGAATGGTCGGATTAGTCGTCTTCGTGCAATGACCATGAAATCGACGAAGCGTGAAATTTCTGGCTACCAACGTATTAAAAATATGTGCGAAGCAATTTATCTGCACCAAGATCCTGAAAAAGCAAAACAAGCCGTGGCTGAACATATTGCTGAAGCTGCTGCGGTTGCAAAAAATATTTTGAATGCTTAATGCCTCAATCTGTAACTAAAATGGTTTTTTTAATTTAAAAATAAAAGGATAAGGAAATGTCTGCTTACTGGATTGCACATGTCACCATTCACGATATGGAACAGTACAAAGAATATATGGCATTAGCTCCCTTAGCATTTGAAAAATATGGTGCTAAATTCCTTGCTAGAGGAGGAAAATCAATCGATATGGAAGGTATACAGTTTCAACGTCATGTGATTATTGAATTCTCTGATTTGGCAACTGCACAAGCTTGTTATGATTCTGAAGAATATACTAAAGCAAGGCTCGCACGTGAAAATTGTGCTGAAGTCATGATTAGTATTGTTGAAAGTCTAGATTGATCAAAGAAGAGAGATCGCCTCTCTTCTTTTTCTTATTCAATGATACATTTTAAATAATGAATTTATTGAAATAAAAATTATTACATCATCGTAAAAATCAGGTTTATTTCGGTTTTCTACCATTGTAAGTGCACGCTTAAGCCACCTGTTTCATGGTTATTTAGAACTAAGCGCATACCATGTAATTGAGCAATTTTAGATACTATTGCCAATCCTAATCCTGAAGCTCCCACATCACTTCCACCAACTTGGGTAAACCGATTGGTAACCTCACCTAGAAACTTTGGATCAATCCCCGTTCCAGCATCAACCACTTCAAAAATTATCATTTGAACTTGCTTAAATAACTTTACTGAAATGACAGCATTATTTGGCGAGTGCCTTAGAGCATTATCAAATAAATTACGTAGCAACGAGAGTAAAAGCGCCGAGTCTCCATTGATAGTCACCTCTTCAACATCTAGGTGAAATTCAATATTTCTCTTAAATGCCAATGGCATGAGTTGAGCAATTGCCTCTCGAATTAAAGCTGAAAAAATAACAGTTGTAGTATGTACAGACATTTGCCCCGCTTCTAAACGTGCCAACAAAAGCATTTGTTCGACCACTTGCTGATTACGCTCTACACTTTCAGATAAACGCTGTAAAATCATTTCTCTTGCATCAGGTTGAATCAATGCTTGTTCAACTTGTAATTTAATCACAGTAAGTGGCGTTCTTAGTTCGTGCGCTGCATCAGCTAAAAAATGTTTTTCTCTTTCTAATGAAGAATCTACTCGATGAAATAGATCATTTAACTCCGTTATCACAGGTTTCAATTCGTCGGGCGAATGAGGTAAATGTAACGCACTTAAATCATTAAAATCGCGTTGAGAAATTTTTTCACCCAATTCCACTAACGGTGCAAATGCTTTTTTAAGTTGAAGTTTTAATAAACATAAGGCTAAAAAAAGTGCAAAAATCAAACTGAGTAATAGACTAGCTTCGATATTGGTTGATAGCTCCTTTCGAATATCTAATCGCTCTGCAACAGCAAGCCAGCTCTTTTTGTTAGGCAGCCAAACGGTATAAACCATCCAATCATATTCCCCACCTTGAAATTGTGTTAATCCCTCTTTTAATGGTGCTAAAGCATGATTTGGGGCACTGGCCGAACGAAGGACTAAATCGCCCTCTTTACTCCAGACCTGAATTGCAATCTTCTTTTCATAGGCATGACCGTTGAAGCGTTGATCACCTGAACTGATATGTTCAAGTAATGTTTCATCAAGGCTTTTTTGCAAATCTATCCAATTTTGATGTGCCTGTTCTGAATCAATTAAACCCTTAATAATTCTGGTATTATCAATTAGAGTTGCGTCAAACAACTCATTTACTTCATGTTTTGTCGCAAGATAGCCTAAAATACTACTCAAAACTAATGCGAGAATAAGCGCATATAAACTTGTTCTAACAACTTGTTGTTTTATCGATAATATTTTCTGCATTACAGTTCTACTTGAACTAAATATCCAACACCGCGAATGGTTCGAATAAACTCAGGAAATAGCTTTTTACGTAAATGATGGATATGTACCTCTAAAGCATTACTTTCTAATTCATCTTTATCTAATAATGCCGTTTCTAAACGATCACGGGTGATCACCTGTCCAATATGCTCCATCAGTAACTTCAGCAAGCGATATTCTTGACGCGATAAGCTAATTTTCTGATTTAAATAAAAAACTTGATGTGAACTTGGATCTAAACAAACCTCACCAATTTTAATTTTGGTCTGCGCACGGCCACAACGTCGTCTAATTAAAACACGAACTCTTGCCAGTAATTCAGATAAGTCAAAAGGTTTTAAAACATAATCATCTGCACCAAGATCAAGACCAAAAACTCTGTCTTGAATCATGTCTCGTGCCGATAAAATCAGAACAGGCAAGTCTTGTTGCATTTCCCGTAATTGGGCAAGTAACTCAAAACCAGAAATTTTAGGTAAGCCAATATCCAAAATCATCAAGTCATAGCTTGAAGTTTGCAAGCAGCTCATAACCCGTTCAGCATTCTTATGCCAATTTACCTCTGCACCTTGAGCTTGCAAGATTACGGACAAAGACTCACCTAGCATAAGATCATCTTCAACTAAAAAAATACGTTGTCCACTTAGTCGATAATCCATGCTTGCCCCTCTGATTGTTCTGCTAAGAACTGTTTTGCACCCGCACCTTCTAACATTGCCAAGGTCGCTAACATGCCAGCTTGAATACAGGTTTGAGCATAAACGGTAATTGAACGCGGTGCATCTTTTACAGAGATTCCTGTTAATGGATTTAAAATATGGCTATAACGAACACCATCTTTGAACAGATATCTTTTACTATCACCACTGGTCGCCATAGCCCCTGTATTTAAATCAAAATAGGCTTGCGCTTGATTGTTTTGTTCAGGTGTCTCTAAACCGATTCGCCATGCCAAACCTGATTTTCTTGGTCCTCTCGCTCTGAGATCTCCACCAAAATTGACTAAATAAGCTTGCTGACTTAATTGTTCAATAATATCTGCACAACGATCTACTGCGTATTCTTTACCAATTCCACCAAAATCGAGCGACATTCCTTGATGTAAATAAATTTTTTTCTGAGATTGATTCCATTTTACTTTGTCCCAACCAATATGAGGCAAAAGCTGATTGATTTGCTCAATAGTTGGAACTTGCTCTGAACCATCAAAATGCCAAATTTTTCCAAGTATACCAGAGGTAATATCAAATTTTTTTTCGGACAATTGATATAAAATTTCAGAAAAATCAAATAATTTTGCTGTTTCCTCATCCACATCAAACCAACAATCGGTATTGCGATGCAAAGCAGCTAAAAAACTATCATTACGATAACGGCTATATTTCTGTTCAATGCGTAAACATTCTGCATAAACAGCTTGTGCAATATGTGCTGCGCTCGTCCAATCGGTATGATCTAATAACACTTGGCAAGGGCTTGCCATCGCAGTAAAGCGAATTTGATGAAGCGCATCATTTTCTTGTATTAATTCTAATCTATGAGACATCATACTCAGGCTTAGTTTAAATCAGTATAAATTATGAAACCTACCACTTGAAAGTAATAGGTTTTAACAGCTTAGATTAAATTATTACCATTTAAAACTATAACCAAGTTGAACAAAGGTTGCAGATAAATCTGGTTGCAAAATTTGTCCTGCTAAATTCCCACCAATCGGTTTTAGGTCTTTGGCTTTCTGATCATATTGTTCGATGCGGAAACTCAGCTCACGGTCATTTGCAAGATTCATCCCAAACTTAACGCCGTAGGTCGTTGCATCAAACGCACCCAAGCGGCTATCCGCCGATGCATACTGTACGGTCGGAACAGGTTCACCTTGAGCATCTAATTCGATACCATCCCCCACTTTTAAGTAGCTATGATAGAAATCAGCAGCTGTTTGTGTATAGTAACGAACATGGGGTTCTACAAAATATTTCTCATTAACCGCATAACGATACTTTGCATCCAATGTGTGTGATTTAACGCCCCAGTCATCTGTGGTAAAACGATATGAGACATCGGCAACATCACCACGATCAAACCCATATTTGTATTCACCAAAGAAGCTATGACGTGTTCTTTTGTCTGGACGATTTTCAAACAGGTAGAAATTACTGCCTGCCGCAAAGTCCTGATCAGCAATTAAATTGCCGTTAGCATCGACTAGCGTCAAAATTTTATATGGGTCGTTTTGGTATCCATTACTCATCGATAATGAATAGTTGAGTTGTAGCAAGGAGTGACGATCAATTACTTGCGTTAAACCAAGTAAAACATCAGAAACATTCTTGCTCTTTGTGCCTTGTTGTTTCTGTCCATCCAATTGTGGAGTTAGAGGTACAGGCGCACCACCAACAGCATCAATACTGTCATACTCAAATGCGCCACCCAATGACACAGTGGTATTCTTGTCATTAAAGTCTTTCGCAATGCTCGCATTTGCTCCGATTGATCTGAAATCGTACTCATTTGAGACATTTCCACCCACATTAAGCTTCATATCTGGTGCAATTGGTTGTTGCCAATTTGCGGATGCTGCAACACGGGTATCATGAAATTCATCATCTAAGGGTAATTGGTTTGCTGGCGTTGGTTTCGCAGCATTACCTGATGGGCCTGTAAAAGTTTGTGGCACATTGGCTGATGTCGCACCGTTCGGTGAAGCACCTGTGAGTGAATCAACAACAACTTTTCCAGATAAAATATGTTGGTCGCCAAAGTCTTTTTCAAAGCGCAGACTCGGTTCAATAGCTTGAACACGACTATCCGCCTCTTTATACATCAACACCGCAGTATCAACTTTCCAGCCTGGCTCTACGATTTTAGATAAACTAAAAGGTGAAGTTGTGCTTTCTTTGCTAGATGTCGTTGTCGTTTCAGCATGTGCAACGTGACTACTTAATAAAACTGTTGAAGCCTGAGTCAAAGCAAGCGCAATATGGCGTGCCGATTTTTTTGTTAATTGCATCCGCAACCTCCACCACCAAAACCACGACCGCCACTGGCTGCTTCTTTACTAAAATAAATATGTTCATCATAAGCTGCATCTAATGGTGCAGCATCTAATTGCATCGCTGGACGAGCCAAAATATCACGCTCCCAAGGCTTAACCCCTGAAGTTTGCATCTTTGTCTGCATATGACTACATGCGGATAACAACAGACTCGGCAATAAGATGCCTAGACTGGTTAATATCTTCAAACTAAGTTTCAAATTTCACCTCTGCTCTAAGTATTTTTATTGGAGAGTAAGCGCACAATCTCAGCCTCATACTCGGCTTCTTTAGCCTTGAAGAAACCTTGATGTTTTGCTGCTGGCTGACCATCGCGCCCAAGAATGAATGTGGAAGGCATTCCTGGTACCTTAAATTGGCTGGCTAACTTTCCTTGTTGGTCTGATCTAATTTCAAAATTAGGCTGATATTGCTGAATAAACTTGAGCGCTAATGCAGGATCTTTGTCTACATTGATTCCTACGAAAACCAATCCATCTTTTCCGTACTTGGCTTGCATTTGTTTCATCCAAGGAAAAGATTCTCGACAAGGGCCACACCAACTGGCCCAGAAGTCAATCACAACCACTTTCCCTGCATATTTCGACCAATTAATATCGCTCGCTGGCAACATTTTATTGTTTACAGAAACTGCTGATGGTTCTGCTGCCTGAGTTGTGCTGACAATCAAAGCACCACCACAACTCAGTAATGCTAAAACTGCAATTCGCCATTTTATTTTTGCTAACGTTTGTTTTTCCCAAGCCATCGACTGACTCCACATTTTCCTCAGCTCATAGACTAATGAAATGCAATCGGTCAAACATTAACACTTGCTTAAGACAATCCAGCAATGGCTTAAGCAAGTGTTAAGGCAAGTTGTGATTAAGTTCAGTACGCTTCATCCATCAAAAAATGTACGTCCGTATAAATGAAATTAGGGGATGTCTGGATGAGACCGTTCTTCAATCCGATTCAAGATGTTTATAGATCTACACTGCATATTTTTATTGTTTTAATTTTAGGTTTTTTATCACTGCAAAGCGTGAATGCAGCTACACCTGATTTCTCGAAACTTGTGGATACAACTCAAGATAGCTTTTTGCCTGTAGAACAAGCATTTTCATTAAAAGTACAACCAGATCAAAATCAAGCTGCACTAAATTTGAAATGGACGATTGCACCCAATTACAGTTTGTATCGAGATCGAATTCATGTAGAAGTCTTCACACCAAAAGATGTGACGATAGATACAAGCGAACTTGCTGGTCATATGGTATGGAAACAAGATCCTAATTTTGGACGTGTGGCTGTATTTCATGATGCTGCAACAATGAAAGTTGGTATTACCCATTTAGGTAGTAGCCAACCAGAAACAGTCCAAATCAAATTGCGTTACCAAGGTTGTGCTGATAGTGGCTTATGCTTTCCACCTGTAGATGAAGTACTCACCATTCATCCCAAAGGATTAAAATTGGTTTCTGCAACTAGTATTAAAAAGCTCAACACCACACTAGAAACCATAAGTCCTGTAAAAAATAAAGATGAAAATTACGATCTGAATAATGCCTCTAGTCTTGCTGCATTTTTAAATCATGCGAGTGTGCCACTTATTTTATTAACACTTTTAGTCTTAGGTGCAGGTCTTGCATTTACACCTTGTGTATTTCCGATGATGCCGATTCTTTCAGGTTTGATTGCGGGTGAAAAAAGTGAGCGATTAACAGGATGGAGAGGTTTTAAACTGTCCCTTGCTTATGTACTGGGTATGGCGGTGTGTTATGCCATCATGGGAACACTCATGGGGTATTTCGGTGCGAAAGCAAATCTTCAATTATGGCTACAATCACCAGCGGTACTTATCAGCTTTGCTATTTTATTTATTGTTTTGGCTTTCGGTATGTTTGGTGTATACACCCTACAACTCCCGCATTTTGTTCAAAACAAATTAGATCGATTTTCTCAACAACAAAAAGGTGGGCGCATTGGTTCGGTTGCACTGATGGGCGCACTTTCAGCACTTGTTGTTTCGCCCTGTGTTTCTGCGCCTTTAGCGGGTGTATTGGTCTATATCAGTGCCACTGGTGATGCTTTACTTGGTGGAATGGCATTATTTAGTTTAGGACTAGGTATGGGAATTCCATTAATTGTCCTAGGTACCACAAGTGCTAAATTATTGCCACGCTCTGGAAGCTGGATGGAGCAAATCAAGAGTATTTTTGGTGTTGGATTAATCGCTGTCGCAATTTGGTTACTATCTCGCGTTTGGACAGGAAGTGTAACGCTATGGATGTGGGGTGCCTTACTTGGAGGCTATGGGGTTTGGTTAGGTGCTTTTGAACAAGCAAAAAACCATAAAGATCGCTTAGTCAAAGCATTTGGTCTTGGGCTTAGCGTATTAGCGCTATTTTTATGGATCGGTGCTGCAACAGGCCAAGATGATCCATTACACCCACTTGCTGCTTTAAGCCATACGGCAGTATCACCCGATACCACTAAACCAGCGAATGTCATCTTTGAAACAGTGAACCAACCGCAAGCTTTACAAGCCTTATTAGATCAAGCCAAACAAAATAAACAGACTGTTGTAATCGATGTATCTGCCGATTGGTGCGCTGCTTGCCAAGTCATGGAACGTTCAACGTTTCGCGATAGCCGTGTGATTGAAGCATTTTCGAAATATAAAAGAATTCGTTTTGATATGAGCGAAAGCACTCAAGTACAAAAAGAATGGCTACAAGCCATGCATTTGTATGGCCCACCTGCACTCATTTTTATCGACAATAATGGTAATGAATTAAAAAGTTTACGCGTTCAAGGGGAAATTGAAGCAGATAAACTGATTGCACATCTTAAATAAATCATCCAAATCTAGGCATCTTGAATATCAGTTATTCTAGATGCCTTTGCATTTTCAATGCCTCACTATATTGGATCAATATGAGTGACAACATCTATGACATTATGATTTTTAAGGACTTCATTTCTCGCCTCTACTGCAATTCTATGTCCTTCTTTGACACTTTGTTCGCCACTGACTTCCAAATGAACATCGACAATAATCATGTCACCCATTTTACGTGTTCTGAGTTGATGCAGACCTAGTATCCCGTCTTTCTTCAACAAAGTTGCTTTGATCGCGGCTATTTCATCTTCGTTCGCCGACTTGTCCATCAAATCATGTAAGCCCGTCCAGCTAAACTCAAACCCCATTTTGGCAATCATTAAACCGACAATTAAGGCTGCGATTGGGTCAAGAATTGGATATCCTGCGAGATTACCTAAAATCCCTAAGGCAACAACAAAAGAAGATGCTGCATCTGAACGTGCATGCCAAGCATTTGCAATCAATAAACTTGATTTTACTTTTTTGGCAATAGCGAGCATATAACGGAACAAAAGTTCTTTACATATCAAGGCTGTTATCGCAACCCAAAGCGCCATACTGTGAACTTTGGGAATTTGTTCGGGATGAAGGATCTTATGCGTTGCCGTCCATAACATACCAACACCAACAATAAATAAGATCAGACCAAGTATAAAAGATGCTGCATTTTCAAAACGAAGATAACCATATGGATGTGCATCGTCAGGTGCTTTTTGGCTATGACGGTTCGCCATCAATACAATAAAATCCGCAACTAAATCACTTAAAGTATGAATACCATCTGCAACTAGACCTTGTGATTTTGAAAAAATACCAATCAATATCTGTCCAATCGACAAAAAGATATTAACAACAACACTTATCCACGTTGATTTGGAAGCAGCTTTTGCTCTCGACTCAAGATCAATATTTGATTCAATCATAATCTTTTAAGCTCTTGGTTCATTTTTTAAAATAAAGCATGCTTTTCAGAACATTATCTTTAAATACATAATGATGAATTAAGGCAGCTAATGCATGTAAACCTATAAGCACCATGAAAAAATTTCCAAGAAACTCATGCGTTTCACCAATTATTTCTACGTCCCATGAATTACTTATTAAAGGTAAATTCATTCCAAATAACTGATAACTTTCGGTTAATCCAGATAAAGTAAACCAACCTAATACAGGAATTAAAAATAACAATGAATAAAGTGTATGTTTCACCATTAAAAATAATGTTTTCTGATATTTACTCATCGGCTTATTGTGTGGGAGATCTTTTTTATAAATAGAAATCATTATAATTCTGATGAAAAATAACAGAAATACTGAGACTCCAGCAAAAACATGCAGTTCCCCACTTTTTAGATGCACTGTTGGATCTCCGCCAGTGATATAAGCAAGTACGACAAGAAGAAACGTTAACCAATGCACTATCATTACAGGAAAAGGATATTTATTTTTCATACCACCCCGACATTAAAATTCATATTTCAAAATATATAAAAATATTCTATTACATTATAAAAGTGATCTTAAATTTAAATTAATTTTTAAAAAATATTTTAAATATCAAAAACTAAAAATAAATATCATTTAACACCAAATAAAAGCAATCATTCTCAATTTCATTCATTATAAATTCATGAGCAAATACAACTCTAATTATTTCCATGTTTAATCGGAAAGTATTTTATGCAAAATTTAGCATAAAACACTTGGATATCTGAATTATAAAATTGGCTTAATCCGCCCAAATAATGCTATTAAGTGAATCAATACAAGATTATAACCATTCACTCGTATCATCAGCGACTGCTGTACCATGAATGATATGCATAATCATGGCATAGGCAATACTGCCTTTAAATGGGATTTCTGGAAGTTGATCAAATTTAAAAAATTGAGCATCACTAAGCTCATCTTGCTGTAATTCAATTTCACCCGCGTGATAATCTGCTTTAAATGCAACCATCAAATTGCTTGGAAATGGCCAAGGTTGACTTGCCAAATATTTTATATTTTTAATGTGTAGGCCTACTTCTTCAAGTGTCTCACGTCGAACGGCATCTTCTAATGTTTCCCCTACCTCAACAAAACCCGCGATCAAACTATACATTTGCGTTTTATTTCGAGCATTTTTTGCGAGTAGAATTTCATCATCACCGCGTGTAATAATCGTAATGACACATGGATTCACTTTTGGGTATTGTGTGTAGCCACAACTTGAACAAACCATCGCAAACTGCTCAATGCTCTGGGTGGTTTTAGTTCCACATCGACCACAAAACTGATGATTACGTCGCCATTCAAGTAATTGAACAGCTCGACTTGCTTGCTCAAATTGCGTCTTATTCCAAAACTGTACTAATTGACGAATCGGTACAAAATCGAATCCTTCAGGAATGGTTTCATTTTCAGATAAATCTCGAGCAATCACTTTATGATCACTTGATAACGCCAGATCGTTATGCAATCTTTCGACTTGAGGAAGTTGGAAATCTTGATCCACTAAAAGCTGCTGTTGTTGAAAAATATAAGCAATTGATAAATTAGACATTACTTTACCTTAGTGATATGCAATTGATCTATATAAATAAAATCTATACTGTAGAATTGGTTATGAATGAAAGCTTCTAATTTGTCACTGATCTTATTCAATGATGTTTATATTGGCGTGAGCAGTAACCACGAGACACTTCAGGCGAACGTAACTGCAAATGTTTTGTCTTACGTCCACTTACTCTCTTCCGCCAAAGCTTAAAGCTATTGGTTTGTAAATGAAGCCGCATAAGTCGGATTACAGCTGATTCATTCAAACCATATTCACGAGAGATCGCTTCAAATGGGGTTCTGTCTTCCCAAGCCATTTCAATAATTCTAGATATATCACCATCGAGATATTGAGCTGTCTGAATCACAAAATCATCCTTACTTTTTAGAATTAAACTCAAAAATTCATGCAATAGATGACGATCAATCATCTGTTATCACAATTTAAATATTTGGATGATATTAAGATGTTATAGATGAAAAATTTGTGATTTTTTAAGATGAAGTAGTATAAGAAAATGATCTAAATAAGGGAGAAATTTAATCTCCCTTAAAACATAAGTGATTGATCTACAATTTTATATAATTCGTTTTATACGAGAGCAGTCTTTTTAGGATGTAACCTTGATTAGGCTACTCAGAGATCCAAATTTTTTGACTTAAACACACCATCGTAAACGGAACAGAATATTTACAGGATTGGATAATTAAAGTTAACCAGATTAAAAAAAGCCACATCTGGAAATGTGGCGAAAGGTGTAACTATACTTGTACGGCTTTAGCGTATTTTTAAGTTAACTGAATTAGCTTAAATCAAACTGAATTTATCAAACTCAAGAAAGTTCTCTGATCAGTAATGATCATATTAAGTAATAAGACATCTACGTTTTATATAGGATGCAATCGGGTTAAATTAGAGCAGAAAAAGAAAGACACTGGTTACTAAGCCAAGAAAGCACTCGTCATCTTGGTCAGCTGTTCAGACAGTACAATTCAGTACGAGTCTCACAAATTATTTTTAAAATTTACTGTGAGATTAATATCCTAGGCTATGACATAAAACTACTACAGCAAGCAGCGAAACGATTACATCAAAAATTTGTCTACCACATTCATCACATTGGTTTAGATAAAATTTTATGTATTCAAAGTCGGATTCAAAGAACAATGACAGACCAATGTTACGTCAATATTCTTGTTTAAGCTAAACCAAATGCAGAAATTAACTTCAATACTGATTTAAGTCTATTTCTCGATAGATACGAAAAGGATTCAATTCAACTTATCACCATTGCCGATGACCTGCTTGATAAACGCTTTGAACTATTCGCTAAAAGCAACAATCGTACTGATATCAATTTCAAGGAATGGAAAGGATTTTTTAAACATATGCTCTATCCTTTGAATCATTACTACTATGAATCAGAGCATATAAAATTATCATTTACCACAACTTTGCTATAAGTTGAAAACAATTACTAAATCAAGTTTCTAGTCAACCAACGAAATTTCAAACTTGGGAATTTCAAATTCCCAAGTAGTCCTCTAGACTCCTATTAAATGTAATTAAATCCAAAGTTTGATGAGGTATAGATTGAGGGATAAAACCACAGATAAAAAAAGCCCTTGTAAAAACAAGGGCTTTTTTAAATATTTGGCGGAAGCGGTGACAGTCAAATTAAAAATACAATATATTGATTAATAACAATAAAAATATTTAAATTTAATTTTTTACTACTATTTTTACCACTTTAAATTTTATCTTAATATTTTTATTATGATCTCCATTTTAGGGACAGTTTTTCTTTATTAAAGTTCATATTTTTAGCTCTAAAATGATGTACACGCGCACGTGCAGAACATCCATAGAAAACTCTATGAATGGTGATTAGTCATCAAATTAATTAGAGCGTGGGGGTTTCCATAAATTGGATGGATCAGATGAGGTGAAATTTTGATTTAATGGAGAAAAAGCAGACTGTTCCACAGGGGAAGAAACCATAGATTGCAAAACACCTAGTGCTGTAGATGTATATGCAATTTTAGAAAATGACATAATACAATCTTGCTTAGACATACATGATGGATCATGTAATTGCTTCTTAATCTTTACTTCAGCTTTCATACAATCCATGTGCATAGCACTTGCTTTTTCATGATCTTCAGAATTCATCATTTGCATGGATTGCATATCTTGAGATGACATTAAACATGGACTATGTACAGATGCAGCTGCTGCTGCCGATCCTACGATAAGGATGGCAAATGATAAAAACAGCGAAAGGCATGTTTTTAACCAGTGCATAATGTCATGACCAAAATTTAAGCTTTTTTAGTTTTACAGATTCTTAGTAAAATAACAATCCTATAATTAATTTAAATAATTACTTAGACAAGAGCATGGTTGTTGATATGAATCAACAACCATGCTCTAGATTAAAAATGACTCACAACTTGATAAGTTATAAAAGAGAATAAGTAGGCCAACGAGAAAAGATAGATAGCCATTATGGTTGGCTGTTTCCAACTCCCTGTTTCTCTCCTGATAGTTGCCAATGTTGCTAAACAATGTGGGGCAAAGATAAACCAAACTAATAGGGACATACCTGTCGCTAGTCCCCATCCATCAGGACCCGATATTTGAGATAATAAGGTTTGGGTAACTGCATTCTCATCACCAGACATTGCATAGATTACGCCTAATGCAGCAATAATCACTTCACGAGCTGCCATGGCAGGAATCAAAGCAATACAAATTTCCCACGTGAATCCAATCGGAGCAAATATTGGATGGATTAGATGTCCTAACCGTCCAGCAATACTATAATTGATTGGTGGCATTGTTGGGTTATCAGGTGGTAATGGGAACGTTACCAAGAACCATAATAAAATAGAAAGTGCGACAATAATTCCACCAACTCTTTTTAAGAATATAGTCGCTCTATCATAAAGCCCCAAAGCTACATTTCGAACATCTGGAATACGGTATGTAGGTAATTCAAAAATGAAAATACTTTCAGTTTTATCTTTTCTTACTAATTTCAAAAATAAAGAGACCAATAAAGCAGATAGGATTCCTGACATGTAAAGTCCGAATAGAACTAAGCCTTGTAAACTGAGCCAACCGTAAACCAATTTATTTGGAATAAAGGCTGCTATCAGCAAAGCATAGACAGGCAATCGAGCAGAGCATGTCATCAATGGAGCAATCATTATCGTTGCCAAACGATCTCTTTCAGAACTGATACTCCGTGTTGCCATAATTCCTGGGATGGCACAGGCAAAGCTTGAAAGCAACGGAATAAATGAACGCCCACTTAAGCCTGCTTTAGACATCAATTTATCCAACAAAAAGGCAGCTCTAGGTAAGTAACCCGATTCCTCTAAAACTAAAATAAAGAAAAATAAAATAAGAATTTGAGGCATATAGGCAAGCACACTACCTGCACCCGCAATCACACCGTCAACAATCAAACTTCTTAGAAGTTGGTGCGAAATTAAAGGTCCAACAGCCCCACTAAACCATGTAATCGAATTTTCAATAAATGCAATGAAGGGTTGTGCCCAAATGAAAACAGCCTGAAACATTACAAACATGGTAAAGGTCAATATTAATAATCCAAAAAATGGATGTAAGAATATTTTGTCTAAGAAAGCCGTTCGTTTATCACCATTATCATTCTTCAATATGACCTGTTTTGTAATATCTTTGATTTGGTCGAAATGATTTAGATCAGAATGATAAGGGGAAATAAACAAATTTTTTTGGTCTAACTGCGTTAATAAACCCTGAATCCCTTTTGTCTTTACAGCTATCGATTCAACAACAGGAATACCTAAGAGCTGAGATAATTTTGATGTGTCAATCGAGATACCACGTTTTCTAACCTCATCCATCATGTTAAGAACAAGTAACATTGGTCTGTTTAAAGCTCTGACTTCAAGTACAAGACTTAAATGAAGATGAAGATTCGTAGCATCCACAACACATACAAAAATATCAGGTATAACTTCACCTTTTAACTCGCCAAAACAGACTGCTCTAGTTACTTCTTCATCTAAACTACTTGGCTTTAAACTGTAAGTCCCAGGTAAATCCAGTACTCGTACAGTATCGCCAGAAGGTAATTTAAAAAAACCCTCTTTCCGTTCTACCGTTACCCCAGCATAATTAGCAACTTTTTGACGAGTCCCTGTGAGGGTGTTAAAAAGTGATGTTTTACCGCAATTGGGATTACCAACGAGTGCAATATTTTTAGTGTTCATTGGTAATCTCTACAAAAATTCGTTCTGCTTCATTTTTTCTTAATGCGAAACGTGAGGTTTCGATTTGAACCAACACAGGATCACCACCAAAAAGCCCTTTCGCAAGCACTTGTAAGGTTTCACCTACTCTAAAGCCCAGCAGTTCTAAACGCTCCAGAACAGGATCATTTTTATCTTGATACTGTTCACCCTTTTTAAGATCAATGATTTTTACAGTCTGATCTTGCTTTACTTGAAATAAATTCATTGTCTGTACCTTATTTCAACGCCAAAATTTTTCGAGCGCCATTCAGCACAAATAATGAAACAAGAATACCAATAATCAAATCTGGATAAGCTGAGCCCGTCCATGCAACCAGTACACCTGCTAAAATTACTCCCATATTTACTATCACGTCATTAGCAGAGAAGATCCAACTCGCTTTCATATGGGCTCCACCATCTTTATGCCCAGAAATGAGATACAAGCACGTCACATTGGCAATAAGTGCTAAAAAGCCAATAATGATCATCAAATCTGACTCTGGTTCACTACCGAACATGAAACGTCTGACAACATCAATAATAACGATCAAAGCTAATAAAAGTTGAATCCATCCTGCAAAATGAGCTGCTTTTAATTGGTATTTAGCTGCTTTCCCTACCGCATAAAGTGCTATACTGTAAACGGCAGCATCTGCAAACATATCAAGAGAATCCGCAATAAGCCCCGTCGATGCAGCAATGATGCCACTTATGAACTCAATAAAAAAAAGAACACCATTAATCGCTAGTAATAATTTTAGGACTTTCGCCTGCTTAGTCGGATCTGGCGTTTCAGGCAATTCCCCAGTGGCTTTTACTGTTTCCACAAGCTTTGCACCAAAACCGAGGGCTTCAAGTTTTGTGGTAATTTCATTAATCCCATTTGTATGGAAAACAACTAACTGTCTTTGTGCCAAATCAAATGATAAACCTTTAACTTCATGCAAGGGAGAAAGAGCCATTCTGACCATTTGCTCTTCTGCCGAACAATCCATCTTTGGAATCAGAAAAGTACTGGCTTCTTGTGTGTGCTCTTTATTTTCATAAGCTTCAGTTTTATTTAATTTTGCTCCAAATCCAAGAGCTTCAAGTTTTGCAGTGATTTCATTATTTTCACCATTATGCAGAACTTTTAGGTTTCGGTTTGGCAAATCAAATACCAGCCTCTTAACATCTACTAATGAAGATAAAGTCATCCGAACCATTTGTTCCTCTGCGGAGCAATCCATTTTCGGGATGTTATAGTCACTGATGAAAGTCGCTGTATCTTCACTCCCCCGAATCGTTTCAGGTGAAGTTATCGAATCCGAACCACAACATGAATTCGACTGCGTAGAACACGGCTGGTTACTACCGCAAGTATCTTTTTCATCAGAGTTAGCTCCTTGCTGTAACTCATTACCACAACAAGAGCTTTTACTTACTTCAGTAGCTGAATCTTTACCTTTACAAGAATCTGTTTCTGATTCATTTTGTTTTTGCTTGGTATCGTCGCAAGAACTTTCTTTATTACAACCGCAACCACTCATTGATGTGCCTATAGTCATATCTTTACTTATTGCATATTAAAATCCCTATAGCTACTATAGAGTCAATAGATCAGGTGACTTGAAATGAACTTAAAAATTGGTGAATTATCTCAGCTATCCGGTTGCCCTGTTGTTACAATACGGTTTTATGAAAAAGAAGCTTTATTACTAGCCCCTAATCGTTCGGAAGCTAATTATCGACTTTATAACAAAGACCACTTAGAGCGACTTCTATTTATTCTTAATTGCCGAACTTTGAATATGGGCTTGGACGAAATAAAAATTTTATTAGCATACAAAGACAAACCTTGTGGAAACTGTAGTTCTATTAACATCTTAGTTGATAAACATATTCATCAATTAGAGCAGAATATCCAAAAACAGATTCAGCTTAAGCAACAACTTTCTGATTTAAGAAGTAAATGCTCTGGTTTTTTGGAAATTAACTCTTGTAAAGTACTTGAAGGGTTATCCGTAAGTTTAAAATAATTAAGAATGAATAATGGAATATCACCATTATTCATTCTTAATAAAATATTTAGAAAACTAATTCAATGCCTGCCCCGTATAACCACCCCTTTTCAGAATTTGTAGCTTCTTGAAAAGTTGTTAATTTTTGTCCTTTTTCATATTGATAAGCGACATCAACAAATGGTCTTATACGCTTATTAATCTCGTAACGAGTTTTTAGACCTGTCTTTAACTCAGACAAACCTGACTTTGTAGCAAAATCAGAATTATCATTAAACACAATATCTGCTGCAATATATGGCTGAGTAATTAGCTTTTGAGTAAGTAATAGATCTCGATCAAACTCAAAACTGGCTCCCCAAAAATTATTTTCACCACCATAAAGGTAAGCTTTTGTCTCAAAGAAATAAGGAGCAAGACCTAATAATCCAATAACGCCATCAATGCGATTACTATTACGGTTATTTTTGTCCTCACTATACCTTACCCCAGCTTGTACATCCCAAAATGCTGCAACATTTCTACTGTAAAGAGCTGATACATCATAATTGGGATCATTACTCTCTGCTTTATTCAGATTGGCTTCAACAAACATTCGATTTTCATCTGTTCCAATCAATGTTTCGAAACTCGAACCTAAACTGCCTTTACCATCTTTATCAACTATCCACTCATTGGAAAATTTAGTTGTTTGGTAAATCTGCCCACCATGCTCGTTCAGATGTTTATCATGATTTTGGCTAAGAGTTAAAGTTTCAATTCCTTTGTCTTTTGAAGTTTTTTGAGCAACATTGCGTTCAACATAACCTAATCCGCCTGATTCTCTTAAAAGCACATTCATACTTGAAGTACTCTTATTTAGATTTTCAGTCGAATTATCATTCGCAAATGCCATACCTGCTAAACCAATTAAAGCAACTGATAAAAGTGTTTTTGAAAAAAGTTTTTTAGTGGTTTGCATGTTGATTCACTCCCTTATCATTTGCATGGGGTTGGGCAACGATACTTTTTGAATCAACATCATTGCTATCTACATTTGCCACAATGAGTTTGTTCATCATTCCAGCTGCCATGTGATATAACAAATGGCAGTGGATAGCCCATTCACCTAATTCATCAGCAGTAAGTAAAGTTGTAACTGTTTTCCCCGGTGGCACAATGATCGTGTGTTTATTTGGCATATTACTTGGATCTTGACCATTTTCAAGCTGCATAAACATACCGTGCAAGTGCATTGGGTGAGCCATCATACTGTCATTCACAAATTTCAAGCGTATACGTTCCCCATATTTCACTTTGAATGGTTCTGTTTCATTAAACTTCTTACCATTAATTGTCCAAATGTAGCGCTCCATATTCCCACCAAGACGGATTTCCATTTCACGTTCAGGGGCACGAGTATCTGGTTGAGGATTTAGAGATTGTAAGTCACTATACTGGAGTGCTTTTTGACCAACGGGTGTTGAAGCATTCGCCCAACCATATACAACATCACCATTCTTTTCTTGTGTAGATGCATTAGATGTAGTCATTTGCATGCTATGGTTCATACCTGACATAGATTGATCTTTTGAACTACCTGTCATAGATGACATATCGTGATCCATGCCTTTCATTGAAGACATATCTTGATCCATGCCTTTCATTGAAGACATGTCATGATCCATGCCTTTCATTGAAGACATGTCATGATCCATACCTTTCATCGAAGACATGTCATAATCCATACCTTTCATCGAAGACATATCGTGATCCATGCCCGCCATAGACGACATATCATGCCCCATCCCCATATCTTCCATAGTTAATAAAGAACGAGGACGTGACTTCGGCATTTTGATTTGATTTATTGGAGGAGTATTTTCATCATGTAATGAACCAACTGAAAAGCCACTCCTATCAATTGATTCTGCTTCAATTTGATAATTTGATTGTTTAGGTTCTACGATGACATCATACGTTTCAGCCGTTCCTATTCTGAATTCATCAACAGGAACAGGTTTCACTGGCTGCCCATCTGCACTGACTACCGTCATTTTCAAGTTAGGGATTCTGACGTCAAAGAATGACATTGCTGAGGCATTAATGAACCGAATACGTACTTTTTCACCCGTCTTAAAATTACCAATCCAATTTTGTTCTGGAGTCTTACCATTCATCAAAAAAGTATATTTTGTCACATCAGACATATCAGTCTTGAGCATTCGCATCTGGTTCCACATCGAACGGTCTTGCCATGTTGCTTTTAAACCATCTTTTTTAATTTGTTTAAAAACATCAAAAACAGTTTCACGACGGTTCTGATAATAGTCAGCTTCTTTCTTTAGATTATTCATGATTTTATCACTAGTTGAATCATGAAAATCTGAGAGCAATACAACATAATCCTTATCTGTTTTCTCATCTACAGTTAAAGGTGTCCTATTTTTTGGGTAAATGACTAACGGACCATACAAGCCCTCTTGCTCTTGACCTTTACTATGCGAATGATACCAATAGGTACCATTTTGGCGTACCTTAAACTTATATTCATAGGTCTTACTAGGGGCAATACCATCAAACTGATTAAATCCGGGTACTCCATCCATGATGCCAGGCAAAATTAAACCATGCCAATGAATAGAAGAATCTTGGTTTTTTAACTTGTTATGGACACGAATAATCGCCTCATCACCCTCTTCAAATTCAAGAAGGGGGGCCACAAATTTGCCATTTACTGTGATTCTCTTTAAAGGCTTTCCAGTTATATTTACTGTTTGCTCAGCGATGGTTAAATCATATTCTTTAACAGCAGCCATCACCCAAGTCGACGAAAATAAACCAATTCCTATTAGGAGGACATGACTTAATTTTTTAGACATTTATTTCACCTATCTAATATTTAGTTAAAAGGCAAAGTAGTTTCTCGACTTCTTTGCCTTCGATCTCTTTTATCGTATTAATTATTTGACATATTCATTTTGGAGTGATCCATGTCGCCCATTTTAGAGTGATCCATGTTCATCATCTTAGAATGATCCATCTGGGACATATCACTCATTTTACTGTGATTATGCTGGGCCTTCTCATCACCCTTCATATCACAAGGTTTTTGACATTTCTCTTGAGCTTTTGAATTAGCTTTAACCTCTGTAGTAACTGTATTCGCTTGTTTAGTTTCTGCTGCCCAAGATTGAGTTCCTGCAATTAAAGCACCAGCACACATAAGAGTTGTTAAAGTACGACGAAATAGAACTTTCATTTTTTGCTCCGAAATTAGCTTATATGGATACATTAAAGGCCAGCACCAAACATCTATATGACATGAAAATGACATTTTTGTAATCTACAAAGAATCACGTATTTATAACGTTATTATATTCTTAATGAGTGATATTGGATTTTTATCAATGAGAATCTTACTAGTTGAAGATGAACAAAAAACTGGTGATTACCTTAAACAAGGTCTATCTGAAGCTGGGTATATTACGGATTGGGTCACAGATGGATTATCAGGTAAACATCAAGCACTTTCCGAAGAATATGACCTCATCATTTTGGACGTTATGTTACCAAAATTAGATGGCTGGAATATCATTTATGATATTCGCAAAAGCGGAAAGACAATGCCTATTCTATTTCTTTCAGCGCGTGATCAAATTGAAGATCGAGTTAAGGGATTAGATTTGGGAGCTGATGACTACCTCGTAAAACCTTTTGCTTTTGCTGAGTTATTAGCACGCATTAAAAGCTTACTCCGACGGGGACAACAAAAAGAAGATAGTAACCTTATTACAATTGCTGATCTTGAACTTGATCTTCGTAAACGCCGCGTCACTCGCGCTGGGCAACGTATTGACTTAACAGCTAAAGAATTCGCGCTGATGGAATTATTTATGCGTAGACGTGGTGAAATTTTACCTCGCGCACTCATAGCTTCTCAAATTTGGGATATGAATTTTGATAGTGATACCAACGTCGTAGAAGTCGCTATTAAACGTTTGAGAAGTAAAATTGACAGTAACTTTAGCCCTAAGCTAATCCAGAACATACGGGGAATGGGTTATGTTCTAGAGGTTGAAGATGACTCGTAAATTGTTTAATGCAATCAGCTTTCGTATAGCTATTATTTTTTCTCTATCTACCGTAATCATTCTAATGATTATGGGACTAGTTATTCATCAACTCGTAATGCATCATTTCGAAACTCAGGACCGGACACAACTAGAAGGGAAAATTCAACTTCTAGAAAATTTACTAGAACAAAATCCAGCCAATTCCCAAGAGCTAAATATTTATTTAAAAGACGCCTTAGTTGGTCATCATGATCTAATTGTTCAAATTGAACGACCAACGGGTCAAATTATTTTTAGTTCAGCACCATCAGTAATTCATCCCCAAACACTCAATAAATCAAAACGAAAGCCTTGGGTTGAATGGAGCATTCAAAATAAAACCTACCGTGGTTTAATTTATACAAAGTCTTTTAATCATCAAGACTCAATTATGTCAGCTCAAATTGTCGTTGGCATCGATACTTCTGAGCATCTACATTTCTTAAATGACTTTAGACGTCAACTTCTATACATTGGATTTGTGGGTACAATTTGTTTAATGTTCTTAGGGTGGTTCGCAGCATGGCGAGGGTTACGCCCAGTTCAAAAAATGGCAAAAGTGGCAGAAGGTATATCTGCTCAACATCTTTCTGAACGCTTAGAAGTCGAAAACACGCCAACAGAGCTTAGATCCTTAGCCATAGCTTTTAACGATATGTTAGATAGACTGGAATCTGCTGTAGAGAAATTATCAGACTTCTCATCTGATCTTGCTCATGAAATTCGCACACCTATTAATAATTTGATGACTCAAACCCAAGTATGTTTATCCCGTAGTAGAGATATCAATACTTATCAGGAAGTTCTCTTTTCTAACTTAGAAGAGTTTGAACGTTTAGCTCGGATGGTTTCAGATATGTTATTCCTTGCCAAAGCCGAACACGGTTTGCATTTACCTAACCTACAACAGGTTAATTTAGTTAAAGAAGTTTCAGCATTATTTGATTTTTATGATGCTATCGCTGCTGAAAAGGGAATGTCACTCGAACAGAGTGGTTCAGGTAGTATAAAAGGTGATCCTTTAATGCTACGCCGCGCTTTAAGTAATTTGTTATCGAATGCAATTAAATATGGCAAATCAGATTCGGTCATCAAAATCACATGCCAACAAAACTTTGATACAACAACATTCATCATTGAAAATGAAAGCTCCCCACTATCATCAGAACAACTTAATCGGTTATTCGATCGTTTTTATCGAACAGATGTATCTAGACAGAGAGTTGAAGAAGGTACTGGCCTTGGTTTAGCAATTACCAAATCTATTCTTGATGTGCATGGAGCTTCCATTCAAGCGACTTATAACGAGGGACATATTTCTTTTAAAATTATCTTTAAAAATTAGTGATATCTCGGTTATTAAGCACTCATTCTAATGATGCTTACCACTCATTAACTTACGCTAATGAGTGGTAAGTCGTGATTATTTTTGATGACGTAATCGTAAGGCATTACCAATTACCGATGCTGAGCTTAGGCTCATTGCTAATGCAGCAATCATAGGCGAGAGTAACCAGCCAGTAAATGGATACAGTACACCAGCAGCCAAAGGGATACCTAATCCATTATAGAGGAAAGCAAACATCAAGTTTTGTTTCATATTTTTAACAGTTGCCTCTGATAAAGAACGAGCAATTTCAATACCACGTAAGTCACCTTTTACTAATGTAACTTGGGCACTATTCATTGCTACATCAGTACCCGTGCCCATTGCGATTCCAATATCAGCTTGAGCCAAGGCTGGTGCATCATTAATTCCATCACCAGCCATAGCAACAATTCTCCCTTCTTTTTGCAATTTTGTGACCAAATCTAATTTATCAGCAGGTTTAACCTCACCATAAACCTCACTAATTCCTAACTTAGCCCCAACTGATTTTGCTGTAGTTAGCCCATCACCTGTTGCCATGATGATTCTTAAACCTGAGTCTTCCAACGATAAAAGGGCCTCTGGAGTGCTTGCTTTGATTGGATCTGAAACTGCCAGAAGACCTAGCAGTTTTCCATCGGCTGCCAAATACATAACACTGGCACCTTCAGCTCTTAATACCTCTGCTTGTGGAATAAGAGTGTTAACAGATATCCCTAATTGCTTCATCAGTGCCGTATTACCTAGAGCTAATTTTTGTCCGTTTATCTCTCCATTAACACCAATACCTGAACCTGATTCAAATGAAGTAGGTTTACTTAAAGTAAGATTTCGCTCACGGGCGGCACGTACAATTGCATTTGCTAAAGGATGCTCACTGCCCTGATCTAAACTCGCAGCTAAACGGAGGACTTCATTCTTTTCATATCCTGAAGTGGCTACTACTTTATTGAATGATGGTTGTCCTTCTGTCAAAGTTCCTGTTTTATCAATAATCAATGTATCAATTTTACGTAGATTCTCTATTGCGGCAGCGTCTCGAAAAAGTACTCCATTTGATGCACCTCGCCCTGTTGCTACCATAATTGACATTGGCGTAGCTAATCCCAAAGCACATGGGCATGCGATGATTAAAACAGCTACTGCATTGATTAATCCATAAACCCAACTAGGTTCAGGTCCGAATAGCCCCCACCCCAAAAAAGTTAGAACAGCAATACCTATAACCCCCATAACAAATCGTCCTGCAACATGATCCGCCATCCGCTGCATAGGTGCTTTTGAACGTTGAGCCTGAGCAACCATTTGCACGATTTGAGAAAGTACGGTTGATGATCCAACTTTTTCTGATCGCATCACCAATGAACCATTCATGTTCATTGTTGCACCAATGACTTGATCACCCACACGTTTTGTAACTGGCACAGGTTCACCAGTTAACATCGATTCATCTACAGAGCTTGAACCTTCTGTAATGACTCCATCAACAGGAACTTTTTCACCGGGGCGTATCCGTAATAAATCGCCTACGTGTACATGAGATAGTGGAATATCTTCTTCTATACCATCAACACTGATTTTTCTTGCTGTTTTAGGTGCTAGCCCAAGTAGGGATTTAATTGCCGCTGAAGTTTGAGAACGTGCTTTTAACTCTAGCACTTGACCTAACAATGTGAGAGAAATAATCGCTGCGGTCGCCTCAAAATACACAGCAACACGCCCCATAGATACAAATGAGTCTGGAAATACTTGAGGTACTATTGTTCCAACAAGGCTGTATATAAAAGCAGCTCCTGTACCAATTCCAATCAAGGTCCACATATTTGGACTCCGATTAAGGATTGACTGCCAACATCTCACAAAAAATGGCATTCCTGCCCACAAAACAATTGGTAAAGTCAGTACCAGTTCAATCCAGCTTTGCACCTGCATTTCGAACCAGTTCAATTGATGACCAAACATTGCTAAGAAAACTACAATAATGGTTAGCGGTAAGGTCCACCAAAATCTATGCTTAAAATTCTTGAGTTCTGGGTTTTTATCAGCGTCATCTAAGTCAGGAAGTAAAGGCTCTAACGACATACCACAGATCGGACAATTTCCCGCATGGTTCTGTCTAATTTCAGGATGCATTGGACAAGTGTATATCGTGAAGGTATTAACATGAGCAGGCTGATTAACTTCATTTGAATCCTCACCATCCCTCTTTTGTGGTTCTTTTAACGTAACTACATTCTCAACTTTAGTAATATAAAAATGAGGATCACTTTTAAACTTTATGTGGCATTTCTCACTACAAAAGTAAAAAGTTCTATTTTTAACTTCTTCATAAAACTTGGATGCTTCTGTAACTGTCATACCACAGACAGGGTCAGTAAGTCTGTTATTGAGTACTTTGTTTTCATGATGATGGTCCATAAAAGCCTCCTTCATATTTAATTTTTAAATTAATAATTTCATTAAGATGGAAATAGACTCCCTCTTATTAGTTTGTTTAGTGATCATTGTTTTCTTTAAAGCCAGTGTACCACTTGTGGTTTTTTAATTTTTAAAATGACAAAAATGTAATTTTGAAGTCATCGGGATGTTTCTCTCATCCTTTAATAATAAGCATGAGAAAGGTGATGACCAAGCAACCAATTGATGCATTTCATTCGGTCATTACTGAGCCCAAGATTAGTTTAAAGAGGATGAAGAAATGAAAATTTTCAAAAATAAAATGTCAGCTCTACGTAACACTCTCGTAGGTGCAACACTGATTGTTACTGCTTCAAGTGCATTTGCACACGTGAAACTTGAAAGTGCAATTCCTGCGATCAATGCTTCTGTAGCAAGTCAACCA
Organism: Acinetobacter sp. WCHA39; assembly: GCF_002165385.1. NCBI lineage: Bacteria > Pseudomonadati > Pseudomonadota > Gammaproteobacteria > Moraxellales > Moraxellaceae > Acinetobacter > Acinetobacter sp. WCHA39. The sequence goes on along the minus strand of NZ_NHRP01000001.1, from coordinate 160,080 downwards.
AAAAACATAACACTCAATTTTGGTGAAGAAGTCATGCTAATGAACGTTAAGTTACTTGATGCCCAACGTAAGGATATCCCTTTGAACTACCAAATAACTCATGATATGAAAAAATCATTTGACGTAGCGGTTCCAAAACTAAAAAAAGGAAAATATACGGTGGTTTGGACCACAATGGGTACCGATGGCCATAACATGAATGGTGAATATAATTTCACTATTAAATCGGTAAAATAACAATAAATGCAAATAGCCAACATGCAAGCAGCTTGCTGACACGTTGGCTATAACTGTGGGAGAAAAATATGATTCCTGAGACTTGGATATACGCAACATGGTTGGTTAAAGTCATTCTATATTTAGGGATTGCATTTATTATAGGTGGTGCTTTCTGCTATTTCTTACTTGGACGTTATGTTGAAATAAAGGGAACTATTCTCAAATACATAACTATTGGTACAGGATTAGGTCTTTTTTCAAGTGTTCTCGGCTTCTTCATTCTTATAGGAAGTTTTGCCAACACTGGCCTTTCAGGTATGTGGGATAGCAACTATATAAATATACTAGTCAATACTCCTACTGGACATGTCTATATCATTCGATCAATCAGTTTTGCACTTTTACTCATATTTATGATAGTCAAACTTAGTAAAGGGACGATTGATATTTCCAAAACTGAAGGAGCAATCTTTACCATACTGCTCACACCAATCGTTTTAAGTTTTTCACAACTCGGACACGTCACGAATTTACCCTTATTCGCTCAAGCTTTGTTATCAATACATGTACTTGTAATGTCCTTATGGATGGGGTCGCTTTATCCATTATGGAAAACAAGCAAAAAAATTAATGGCTTACCACTTAAAGAACGTATGCATCTATTTGGGCAAATAGCAGCCTTTATTGTAGGAATACTCATCGCTTGTGGTCTTAGTATTGCTTTATTACTCTTTAAAGATTTTAATACTCTAATCAATACACCTTATGGGCATGGATTTATTATTAAAATATTATTTGTCCTAAGTATTTTATTGTTAGCAGCCTTTAACAAATGGTATTTCACACCTCGCTTACAAGACCCGAAATTTGCGAAACAATTGGGCTATGCCATTTTATTTGAGATGTCATTAGGTCTATCAATTCTTTTAGCCACTGGTTATATCACCACTGTAGTCGGTATTGAGTAAAAAAGGATCACGCTATGACTTCATGGATGAAGTACAATTTATTATTTTTCATTTTTTTGAATACGACATCATGGGCTGAACCTAGCACTTCAAAAACGATTCGCTCCTTAGATGATACCGAATTACGTAATATCACTGATCATAATCATGGCGACACCAAAGTCGAAGAGAATAAAGACCATTATTCTAAAGATAAACAACTACGTAATGAAGATAGTAGACAACAAAAAGTTATAAATGGATTAATGTTACAAAAGCCTAACGTACTACCGCCCTCCAAATAAACGATACTTAAGTAATGTTTATTGATTCAATAAGTAGCTCAAATTTTTTAATAAAAAATAGTAGCAATATTACTGTTGGGGGCTTCTTAGCCCCCAACAGTATTTAATTCAGAGCTTGAACCGACTGCTGTAAGCCTTTCTGAATATCTTGAACATGAGTGAGATCATGCGTTTGCTGATGCTCTGTTTGAGATTCAACGCTGTAAAACTCCTCCACTATATCCAAACCCTCTTCACCTCCCACCTCAAAGCAGGCATTACCATAACCCTGCCGTGCCACATGATCTAACGCCTCCTGATAAAACCCTGCTGCCTTGCTCTGCTCATCCATCTGTTTGGCTGACGCAATCGCATCTTTTAGGCTTGTGCCATCACGTAAAGTTAAGTCCACGTAATAGATTGGAGTGCGGTAACTTTGCGTGGTGCTTTTACCTCTTAAAGTCAGTTGCAAAGGCAAACATGAAAGTAGATCACCTGATGCAGCATGGTAGTAACGCAGTCGTGCTGCCAAAGTGCGAATACTGTTAAAGCCCGTAGTTCTAAAGATGAAAGTGCCAAACTCATCCGATTCATCTAAATTCACATACAGCCGCCCATAAGGTTTACACAACCCACCCTGTGCCAATGGACAAAGATCAGGTGATGGACATGGATGCTGTTCAATACCATTTTGTCCCAGTCGCTGACAGGTTTCTCCATTACCTGAGCAGATTAAGCGTCCAGTTTGGCGGTCAAATAGGCTGTACTCTGCCCGTAGATTCAGTTCAGGATCGTTAAAGATCATGCGTACTGGAATGGTTCTGAGTTTCTGGTTTTGTGCTTTAGCACGTAACTGTTCATCCAGTGGATGTTTCACCCAGCCATCTTTTCCTTGAATTTGACTGGTAATGGTAAATTGGTCATCCTTTTCAGGGAGTCGTTTACCATTCTTTTCGATGATTTTGCCGATACTAATACGTCCTAATACTGGCGGTGTAATTGCTAAACCTTTAATCATGGTGATGTCCTCTATATAGATGTATAAATAAAAATTGGGCATAAAAAATCCCATACCTGTTCGGGTCTGGGATCGGTTGGTTTTGGGTATTGGTTGATTTGATACGTTTGTTGAAGAAATAAATGCTGGATCTGCGTTGCTGCCTTATCCACCATTCGGGTAAATCTGAAATCGCCGTGTACCTGCTTTGGTTTGAGGAAACTGCTGTAGATATTCAGGGTGTTGTTTCAGTAAGGATTTGCTGTCTAGGCTGATCGAGTCTTGTGATTTCTTCCACGTCACTGAACCACCCGTAAACACTGCTCGTTCAGCATCTTTCATCATCATTTGCAGTTGATGTTTGAGTTCATCAAAATACTGTTGGTGCTGCTCAACCTTATGTCGCTCTTCAAGCAATTGGTTAAATAGGTAGTTGGCTTGTTCATTTTGAGTCAGATCTTCCACTGTTAGTGGTATCTGCTCAGGGTAAAGCTGCTGCAAGGCTTTGGCTGCTGAGTCAGAAGCATCGACACTCGGTGGAATATCCGATTCCACACATTGCCAGAAGTGACGTTCCGCATTAATGATATGCTGAATCACGGTTTCATTACGGGTCACTTTAAAGATTTTACTTTCATGTCCACAGATCAAGGTACAGATATGCGCTGCCTGTTTACCTGTCACTGCCAGTTGATGTTGCACTTGGCAGAGGACATATAAAGGCACACCATCTCGCCATAACTTAGAACCATATTCCCCTACAGTTTTACATTCCAAGATTTGAACTTCATCATTGCCCACCACGGCATAGTCAAGGTTCGCCAACATAAAGTGTTTGTCTTCATCAGGATGCTGTAACACTGCATTGACTCGACGCACCTTATTATTGGTGTGCATGCTGTAGTATTCAGCCACCAAGGGTTCTAACTGCTTGCCCCAGTACAACGGTGCATAACCAGCACTTTCATCCTCGATATTTTGTTGCATCCGTCCTGTCTTGATCATCCACAGTTCCAGCATCGACATATAGGGATTTAAACCACATGCTGTAGCGGCATCACTACTGCCAATGCCCTGCTTTCGGACTTCTAGCCATTGTTGGTAATTGAGCTGTTTGGTGTTGGCAAGACGTTTGGCTGTGGGTGCTTTGGTTTTTCGTGGTTGCGTATTCGGTCGATCTCGTTTGGTTCGGGTTCCCACCTCAATCTGCTGAATGGATTGATTTAGATTAGGTAAATAGGGTTGTAGTGGTGGGTTATTTAGCGTGTTTTGAATTTGAGTATGACTATTCATTGCAATTATTCCTGTATCGATAAAATCGTAAAAGCTGAATTTTGGGCATAAAAAAGCCGCATGAGGGTGCGGCTAAAGGTGTTGCTGTGCTTGTACGGTGTTACTGTATGCTTAGGCTAATGGAGCTGGCTTAATTGAAACTGAATTTAGGCAATCATTCTCAATGCCTGTTCCAGACCACGCTGTTTAATGGCAGCCCCTGCACCAAACCATGCTGAATCAAGTCGGTGATCGGTACTCATCGCTCGACGTTCGTGGTCACAGAATTCAGTAATGCTGCAAAGTAATCCATAGGCGGTGTCTTTGGCTGAGCTGAGTTCTGCCCCTCGTCCATGTCCGTTAAACATGGTCATAGCTTTAGACATAGCACGTCCATTCGGTTCGGTTTTATTGTCGGCTTTTGATGAGTTTGTTTGATTCGGTATGGCTACATTTCGATAAAACTGAATAATGCTTTCATCCTGTTCTGCGATACTGAGGTTGGTGTTGTTAAACACCGCATCAAAGTAAGCGGCTGCTTCTTGTTGCGTTACTTTACGTTGACTGAGCTGCTTCATTTCATACATGTGTTCATCCCATGCACGGACTGAAATACCTAATTGATGTTTGACTCGTTCCGCATTGAACTTGGTACTGTGTGGGACTTTAACCACACCTGTACTGGTATTTTGTCCCTTGAGAGCAATCGCTAAAGTGTTGTTACACACCACACGAATAGAAGTGAATTGAGCAGTGGTGGCAAGTGTGCCATCACAAGCAGTAGCCAGAAGAATATAGCCATTACTCACATCCTTACCTTTTAAAGCTGAAGTCTGTCCTGTCTTAGCCAAAGCCCAGAATTTCTTACCTCCTTTAAGCACCCCTGCGGTTTCCAGTTCAAAGCCTGATTGCTCAGTCAGGTCTTTGTAGAAGTGTAAGATTTCCATCGGTTGCACTTCCTGAAAACGTTGGCTGACCACTGATAAAGGTGCATGAGTATCTGATCGATATAAAACCCGTTGTTCTTCAAAAGGCATAATAATACTCTGACCTTTTTCATTCTGTGCCATGTAACTAACATCGGAGGATTCAATCCGCCAATCCATGCCTGCCTGTTGTGCCCAGACCTCGATAGGTTGGTTTGGGGTGAGTTCATTGCCCAAGCCATGCCAAGGGGTTTGTCCTGTGAATGCCATTGTTTCAACTAAATGTGCCATAAGAATAATTCCTGTATCAATTTTAAAATGGGTAAAAGCATTGGATTTAAATATTGCTGAATGCTTAATTGCGTAAATTCGGACTAAAGCTGCGGTCACAGTGATTGCAGTAGTACTGTCTGCGAGAAATGGGTTGTAGCGGTTGTTGCTGTTCATCTTCAGTGATCAACATCCAGATACCACCAATCAGTACCCCAACGATTGCACCTGCAATCGGAGGAATATTCAGGCTTTTGGAAACACTCACTCCTAATGTGGCAAGTGCCATCGGTGACATCACACTATTAGAAATAGGATTATTGGTTGAGGTATTAGGTAAATGTTGCGGGGATTGCAGTTGTACCGTCTCTCTAGACTGGCAATAAGGACATGGCAAACTCATCTGAAGAATTCCTGTAATAAAAATGAGCGAAATAAAAAAGCCTGCTGAGGAAGCAGGCAAAATGATTGCGATGTAGCTGAAGCATGTATAGGTGCTATCTCAAATGGAGAAACACCGTTCTCAATTAGATGCTATGTATTTGTATTTTTTTAGAATGCGTTTTTTATCATCAGTTTTAGGCGATTTTTGAATGATGCTTAAACAGATCAATTGACCTGTTTTTTGGCAACGATTATGATGCAAGGGCTGACCTACATTGTCAGTCGGTTTTGACAGACCGTTTCATACAGCGCATCAGGGTTTATTCTTCTGAGTATTCTCCGTATGCGTAAAACCTTCTCGTCCCCCTTTGCGGTAGAACGGGAGGGGGACGCGTTCGCGCGTGCTGGTTCTAGATGATCAGTCTGCTAACCCCTTTTCGTTCTGCCACCATTATTTAGCAGTGATGCGGTAGAACTTCTAATTCATCTAGGAGTCAACCATGACACAATTTACTGTGCTTTATTCCCCTGCACTTTCTAAGCCTCTCAAGCATTTCATTCCGATTCATTTATCGCACGCTTTCGCTGTGTCCTGATTAATTCAAGGCATCAATTAACTGCTGCATCCATTTTGGTCAGTGGTGTTTTGTGCTGGATAACAATCATCGAATTCATCACACAGCTTATTTGAGTTGTCATTTTTGTACTCAGTAAAAGTATAGCTAGAGCCTGTGACAGCCAACAGAATGTATTTGAAATTACAGTCAATTTCATAATTCATTTTTAAAAACTTTAAAAAAATTGGATGGGGAAATAATAGGATGAAATACGTTTCAATTGCACTGCTCACCAGCCTTGCGTTGGTCGGCTGCTCAAAACCACAACATGATGATGTACAGAAAGAAGAGCTATCTCAAAAGATTGAAACAATGTCATTGAATGATGAAGCCCCTGCACAGACTACTTCTTCTCCTTTGATTATTGCTCGAAATAAAGTTACCCCTCCGCTCACCAAAACAGGCGAAAGCTTTCAGGAGCTCATTAAAGACGAAGGATATTTTTCCTTTTATCCGCCGTATAAAACCATCTCTGGATTACAGATGTTTGCTGAAAATGACGATGTGGCAGAGTATTGTGGAAACTGCGTACATTTCCAATCCGTTCTCAATGATTTAAGAAATGTGCTGGCTTTAAAAAACAATCAAGTTTTGGTGATCGGACATACTGGTCAACAGTTTCCAGCATTCACATTTGCTTTAGGTGATGACTATTCTTTACGTGCTGCTCATGATACAGCCATCAATTATATAAGATCGACAATGCAGGTCATTCCACCACAAAAAGATCAATTTGAAAGTACCGAACAATATCAACAACGTATTCAGACACTTCAAAAAGAACTAGATAGTAAAAATGCCCATCTAAATTATGACCTGAAGCTTTTAGAACTCAGTCTAAATGCGACTTCTTCACAAAGTCAGTTCATGCCGAGCAGCTATACACCGAATGACCGACCAAAGGGTCCTATTGATAATTTTGTTTACTACGATGCTGACTCGAAACAGCTACATTTTGAGAATATGAATTTCTCATCTGATCTTATTGTGAATTTCACCGCCCCATCCACGCCAGAGTTAGCACAAAATATTATTACGGCTGGTGGACAAAAGTATGTCGGTTATATTTTCAACTTCAATAACCATAAATTGGAATTAGATAGCTTAGTCATTTATCAAACCAACATTACTCAAGCTGATTCAGCAAATGAGCCGATCGCAATCCTTGAACCGAGTACGATGTCCTTTCAACGTAAACATTTCAACGGCATAGAAAATGCTCGATTAAAGAAATTTGATGTGCCACTGAAAAAGCCAATTCCTTTTGATTTCACCTTGGAAAACTACACGCCGATCGAAAAGGTATTTAAAAAGATCGATGAGTAATTCCCACTTTTATAAAAAGTAAAAAATTGATTGACCAAACAACTAAATACACAGGGTTGGGCTTTCGCCCAACCCTGTAGATCACAATATTCGATTAAATATAGGCATGTGTAATGAATTTTATTCCATCTATTTTTTATCCAGTGTGCTGCTACTGACTCTAACCGCATGTAATTCAGGCAATGACGCACCAAAACCCAAAGATGCTCAAACTCAAACCAGTGAGCATAGCACTGCTGATGCGACTGAAACGCCCCAACAATCCGAAGATGATTTTCCAGCCGTTGATAAATCCTTTTTAGAAGATGAATCATACAATGCTGAGGAAGTGACTGAACCCACTGTGCAGGAACAGTTTGAAGTCCGTGTTCGTCGTGAAGAATCACAATACTCCATGACAGGCTATAGTGATTTACTAAACATTATGTCCTTGAACGATGCTCCAACCACCATTACAGGTGTGTTAATCAACCGTGGCAATTGTAGAAGCAAAGGCACATACGATTACCAGAATATGCGTTATGGTTCTGTGGCAAAAGTTTACTTAGGTTGTTCCGCTGAATATGTGCGAGAAGTGACCATCACGACGAGCAGTGGTTTGACCTATACCTATAATTTTTAGAGATTTAATCACGGAAATTTACTATGGCAAAAAGGCGTTCTGATTAGAACGCCTTATATTTGAGAAGCTTATTTAGCAGGGATATTCCCTGTATAGCTTTGCCACAAATAGGAAATATGCTGACTCATATAGCGGTAAATCTTGAGGGGTTCATTTAGAAACTCAAGCTGTTTACGCCAGTAGCTACGCATATCGCTGTCCGCAAAGTAACAGTGTTTTTCTTCGATTAAACCTTGAGCTTCTTGCTTAAGCTCATACCCTTTGTGTAAACAAGCCCCTCTCCATTCCTGACGAATAAAATTTGAATACTGAGCCTGCTCACCGATCACATAAATGATGGCATGTACTGAATAAAATCCATTCAGTGATTTCACAATACGCCATTGCACATCATACAACTTACCCGCCAATTGCTCTGATTGATGCAATCTTGCCAGCCATTTACGAACGAGTTTAGGTAATTGAGCTTCATCACTCTGATACAAGGCTTTAGTAAAGATGCACTGTAATTCAAGGAACAAACAGTTCATTTGCTTATGCTGATCCATACAGCGTCTAAACACAGCTTTTTGATGTTTTACGCTTGCATGAGCATGCTCAATATATTCTGAATATTTTATTGCAGTACGTTGTCTCAATAATTTGGTTTTAATTTTTCCATGGATAGGATGTGCATTCGCCAATACATAATTCATATCTTGAAATTGATAATGACCTACTATTTCTATCAATGCGTTCCAATAAGGGTTTAACTGAAATTCATTCAATACGGTACGATGATTATGCAACCAAGGTAAAAAATATAAGAATGCCAAGTATTGTGGTTCAAAACATTCCTTAGCACGCTTATCCATTACTTGAAGCTGCCCTTTCTCAATTTGGGCTAAGCTTTTCACAGTTTGGTTAAATATATAATTCTGATGTGCATCCAACACAAAAGGAAACTGTGGAGTCCGTTGACATATGGGCTGCGGAGGTGTAATTGGAAAGTGATTCACTTGTTCACCTCCGCTTGTTTTTTACGTCCCATTGTCTTTGCAATATTCTTATCAATACTTGTACCTAGAGTACGTTCTTTACCAATATTTTTATGCAGAATAAATTGATCTTTCTTTGCAAAATAACGCAGCAATCCCAGTAAATACTGGTATTTCTGTTGCTCATGACGATGAAGCCGTCCTATGGCTAACTTATCATATTGATTATTGACCGCTTTGAAGTGGCAATTATGGAAAGTTCCCTCCACACCGATGACCTTTTCCCAAATCTGACCAATCTGTTGTGCAAGTTTAATTTCCTGAGAATGATCTCGACTGTCTAAGATAAATATAAAGTGATAGTGAAATCCCCTTCTTTGACCGAATTCGAGCTTCCAGATATACCCTAGGATATTCAGATTCTTAGTACGACCTACAGAACGCAAAAAAGTACGTAAATCCTTTTTGACTTGGTCAAGAGTCGGGTTCTGGGTTTTATCAAATCTGAGGTCAATACGGATAACCAATACTCTTGAATGCTTTTCAAGTATCAAATCTACACACTGTTTAGCTGATTCAAATTGGTTTCTAGCACGATCCTTGCGTTTCTTTTGCTGATACTTAAACTCTTTTTCTTGAGTAAGCCAATAAGTTCGCTCCACAAATTGATCAAGTAATTCAGCGAATACACCAATTCTGGTCGTACCATCCAGATTGGTTATCGTAATCGGATCATTTAGATATATAAATTCAAAGTCAGCATGATATACAGGCTTTAAAACCTCATTAAATGCCTGTAGTACAATTCTATTGTGTTCACAGTCATATTGATCAAGTGATTCACAACCTTGTCTAAATAGCTGTTTGAATAATTGCTGCAGCTCTTTATCTGCGTATTCATATTGAATACCCATCACTTTCAATGGGTTATTCTGAGCTAATGGACGACAAGCTCTCACGAATCCCTTTTCAACAATCAAGTTCACATATTTTATTCGTGTAAATATTTTCTCCAATTCAGGATTTCTACGAAGAATATAAGCCTGCAATTCCTCACTAAACTCAAGTTGGTGATCCAAGACCAATGAACTAGTGTGTTGGCTGTCGTCTGCTTTAAAACATGATTCATATTCACTTTCCATCAACTGGAAATGTTGATCAGGATCATGTGTTATTTCTTGCATAGAACGATACAACACATTCAGTTGTGGATTCTGAGCTGTAGAAATATCTTGTATTGGTGGTATATATTCAATTTTATGTGTTTGACTGTCATTCATAACATAGGTTGATTCTGTCATGATAATTTACTCTGCTGTAATAGATCACACCTAACCAATTGTTAATTAATAATTAAATATAATATTAGATATATAAATGATATATAAATAATATAAGTACCACAAATGGTCAGGCGTAAAAAACACCGTAATCCAATGACCTCGAAATCAAGGAATTACAGTGTCTTAGGGGTAAATGGAATAATTGGGGGCTGTAAAGATATCGCGCTAATCTAGTCAGCTTTTTTTCGAATTGAGCCACAAATTAATTTGGCTTTCTGCCCACGTTGGCATGCTCGCAGTCAAGTAAGTTGGCTCAGGAAAATCACCTCGACGAACCATTTTCCAGAATGTTGATTCCGCAATATTGAGTAAACCCTTCGTGGCAGGTTTATAAGAAACTCTGCGCCTACGTCCGCCACGATCTACATAATCCTTTGCTGGTCGTTCTGGGTAATTGACTAACTCTTTGACACGATAACGATGCTCAATCATTTTTAAACCTTCGATAGCAACGATGAAGAATTCGCCTGAACCATATTCAACAATGAATATGATCAGTCATCTAATGAATCGCATGGTAGCTAAAACCAATCTGTATCGTCAGTAATGCTAGCTAGGTATTTTAATACAGACTATAATGGTTGTTTAACTAATTGAATTAATTTAAATATAAGAATGGCTAAAATTATTACACTTACTGATCTAAATGAGATGGAAGAGGAAATTTTTCACTACTACCTTTGTGCTTTTCCGATCCAAGGATTATCGGCATTTAAATCAAGTTATAACCTTGATCAAAAAAAATTGATCGTGGCGGATATACTTTTAGATCGCAAATATGACGATGATTGCTTCCATCTTAATGGTCATCAGTTTGAAGATATGCTCATGGAATTAAACGATATTAAGCAGAAATTTACGAGCCGCTCATCAAAGGAAAATACTGAAATCTATAAAAAATTCATGCAAAATTATGAACTCTACGTAGCTGATATTAATCTCATCTCGAATCCAAAAATTAGCAATAAAATCAAAGGGATTCGGGGTATGCGTATTCGATATGAAAAAAACCTGTATCCAAAACTCGAAATTTTTTATGCCCTACTTCGAAAAAAAGTAGCTCAACAAGGTAAGTGGTCTAGTGTTAATGCAGCAATCCGTGAAGTCTTGCCAGAGTTAAACACGCTATTTCTTGAATATGACCAACAGCAAATAAAAGATAAAATAGCGTCAAACGAAGCTGAAATCGATGATTGCCAAGAAGTACTGAAGCATCCAGAGAATGCTGAAATTTTTAAGTACTATAAGCGTCATGAATATCAAAAACGTTTAAATCATTTAATGTATGAAAATGCAGAATTAAGACCTCTGCTTGGAGATAATCCATCACCTCACGCACTCAAAAAGCAAAGTCCGTTTAACACCATTTATAAGGATGAAGTGCTCATGAACCACTTAAGGCGAAATAAAAAGATGTTAGACGAAGTGATTATTTCTACTAACAATGAGAACGATTAATGTTGAATTTTCGATGAATAAAAGTCGAGAACTTACAATATCCTCATATCTGTAAAAAAATAACATCAGCCCTATTTTATAGGGCGATATATCGATGTTGCTGAGGTATCACTAGCTGTTAAGATAGCTACAGCCCTAGCAAAACCTTCAACTCATTGTTAAATGTTCAAGCGTATCTCAATCGTTTTTTATTGCCAATCGTACTCATAATATCACTTTAATTTGCGCTGATATGCTGTGAATCAGTGGCTATCCAACTGCTTTTTTTCTTAAGTTTTTTACGTGTAATTTCAATTAAAATTAATGGCTATTTAGGAACAAATCCGTCTACATAAAATTATTGATTTATGCTCCATTTGCGGAAACATGGTAGGCTTGAATGAATTCAAATAAAACATAGAAAGCTCTAGGAAGGATACATGTTTAATCCAAAATTTTGCATGGACTGCGGTAGTGGTTTGATATTGAAGAAAGTAGATCGTGGCTATCGATTAGCATGTAGTTCAAATTGTGGTTATATCTTTTGGAATAATCCTGTTCCAGCAATTGCCGTGTTAATCAAATATCAAGACAAATATTTAATCGCTCATAACAAAATATGGCCAAAAGGACTCTATTCCACAATATCAGGATACCTGAAAGAAAAGGAAACTACTTATGAGTGCACCTCTAGAATCACCAGAGAAGAGCTTGGCTTGCACGTCATAAAAAGTAAAATTATAGATACTTTCACTGACACAGAAATGAATCAGTTAATTATTGCCGTGTTAGCCGAATGTGATGGTGAAATATTATTAAATCGCGAGACAGATGGCACCAAACTTTTAACAGCAGATCAATTAAAACAATTCGATGTCGGTTCTCTTAAATTATTAGCAGATATAATTGATTCATGTGAAAATTTAAAGCTGTTTAATAAATATAATTTTTTCAAAAAATATCATTTAAATTTTTTAGAGCCAATTTATAAAAAATTAACATCTCTTTAGATTGCTATGTCGTGTTAGCTTAATCAAACCGTCCAACTTTCGACGGGCAGATCATTCTTGTGGGTTTTGACCATAACCAAAAATCAAAGACTCCAAATAATTAGCCCACTCCTGCATCATCTCTCGGCGATTGTTTAGAAACTTGGTTCGGTTGTAGGCTGTACCATTATTGTCTTTTACCTTATGGGCTAACTGGTGCTCAATAAAGTCTACACGCTGCTCTAGAATCTCATCCAGCATGGTACGTGCAGTTGCCCTAAAGCCATGTGCCGTCTGTTCACCACCATAGCCCAAGCGTTTTAACGCGGAGTTGATGGTATTGTCAGAAATAAAGGTTTTACCATCCCGCCCCACAAAAATGTATTCGCTGTATGGGTGCAAATCAATAATTGACTCAATCAAGTCAAAGGCCTGATCTGACAATGGCACAATATGAAGCTGCTTAGTTTTACTGGCTGTAAACTTAAAGCAACGCTCTTCACGATAGAAATACTCCTTTTTCAGCTTGCGGATCTCCCCAGGCCGCTGAAATGTGAGCACGGAGATTTTTAACGCCACCTGCGTAGTAAGTAGGCAACGTGTATAAAGTTTGGAGTAGTTCCAAATTTTATTCAGCATCGGAGCCAAGTCCTGCTCTTCTGTCACGGCTGCAAAGTTTCCACCCTGTGGTTTTGGTAATTCAATATCTTCAACTGGATTATATTGGATCAGCTTTTTCTTACGTGCTGATTTAAAGATTTGGTTGAGGTCTGATTTAAGTCGTTTGGCAACAGACAAAGCCCCACGCTCAATAATACGCTTAAAGACCTTAATCTCAAGGATTTCTAAGGTAAGCTGAGGAAAGGTTAAATCACCAACGTAGGGATAGACATCGTGCTTTAAACGACGGACTGTTTCCTCATCCTGCTTTTGTTCTAACTCACGTTTATATAGCCATGCTTCTGCAACAATACGAAAGGTATTTTCTGCTTCTTTCTGTTTCTGAGACTTAGTCTCAATCCGCTCCATCGCTGGGTCAATGCCCTGCTTGATGAGTTTCTTATATTCATCACGAATAGTTCGAGCATCATCCAGTGAAACTTCAGGATAAGTACCCAAAGATAAATCGTTACGCTTACCTAAGAATGGGCGTGTATAATTGAATATCCAGTACTTGCTACCACTCTGATCAATACGCAGGTACAAGTTTCCACCATCTGACAACTTATACATCTTGTCAGGATCAGGTTTAGCTTTTTTAACCTGTAAAGCACTAAGTTTGTTGATTCCACGAGTCGCCATAATTCAGACATAAAAAAATGCAGTAAGAAATAATCTTACTGCATTTTTTACTACTTTATAACTACCGATTGGCGTAGCGCGTCACGGCTTGTTATATCGTATATTTCCAACTTTAACCTTACAAATCATAAACTTATATAGTGTTAAACAGTGTCAGAAACTTGAATTTGGCGGAAGCGGTGAGATTCGAACTCACGGAGGACTCACACCCTCGTCGGTTTTCAAGACCGGTGCATTAAACCGCTCTGCCACGCTTCCAATGGCGGCTATCATATAAATAAAAATTAGAATTGGCAAATCTTTTATTCAAAATAATCAATCAAATGCTCAAAATAAAATCAAAACAGTAAAAAATTAAGCATTTTCAGATTTTTCATAGCAAATTGAGTTGATATACCAAACTGTTTTTCCTAATGGAGTAATGACTTCCACCTCATCATCCACCTGTTTACTTAACAGTGCCCGCGCCATAGGAGATTCAATTGAGATATGCTGAGGATGATGGTCGTAGATTTCATCCACCCCCACGATACGCAAGGTTTTCTGTTCACCATCATCGTTCTCGATTTCAACCCAGGCACCAAAATAGACTTTTCCCTCCTGCTGAGGCACAAAGTCAACAATTTTCAACTCCTCTAAACGCTTACCCAAATAGCGAACACGACGATCTATTTTCCTAAGTAATTGTTTATTATATTGATAATCTGCATTTTCTGAACGATCTCCCAAACTAGCGGCCCAGTTTACCTTTTTGGTGATTTCTGGTCGTTCGTCATGCCATAGTTTTTTTAATTCAGCAACCAGCAAGTCATGTCCATTACGTGTGATCAAGTTCGATTTCATATTTAAAAACGCTACAACAACAATCCATTTACAAGTTTTTGCATTGTATTCCTTATTTCAACATGACTAAAGTGTATAAATTTTATTCTTTTTCAAATCATGTGTTTGTGATGTATTTCTCATATTTTTACTGATCAAAATTTGACAAGCTCCTTTTTGACGCTTAAGATGCGCCCCTAAGTTAGTTTTTTGTTTATTTTATATACACTTTGTAAGTGATGTGAAACATTTTCATCATTTTTCCATTAACCCAATGTCATTTTGAATGGCGTCATGACTTGCCCACCCTTATTGAATTTATCAACTTTTAAAAGTTAAGGCTTTGTTTTGCTGAACTTTTTGGGCATAAATTACCTGTAGCGGAGACAACATGCACAGTAATTCAAGTTCTGGGTCGAGGCCTAGCCTTAACTCTTTATCTTCTAAACTTTCATTTCAAACGATGGTATTAGGAATTGCAATCCTTCCCTTTAATAGTTTGAACGCAGAAAAATCACATCAATACAAGACAGTTGTAACCACCAATACATTAACGGTAGTTGCTGTTGAAAACCCGACAAATGTATTTAAAGACGGGCAATTTTTGCATGGTTTTGGCTATGATTTAGCAAGAAATTATGCGCAGAGTTTAAATGTCAAACTCGATTTTAAAACGGTTCCTGATAATGCAACTGCGTTAAAATGGATTGCTCAAGGTAAAGCTAATCTTGCTATGACAACTGCAAATTTAGCAGCTATTGAAAGTAAACAACTTGTCTCTTTTTCTGCAAGTTGTGGTGATCAAGCTACTTTAAGTAAAAATGGATTAAATCCTCAACTCAATTGGGTACTTAAGCAAGCTGATGATCCGTTAACGCTCACTGCAAGTGGATTTGTTTGTCAAAGCAAACAGCTTGGTACAACCCAACAACTAGCTTCCTTTTATAATCGCAATGTGGTTAAACCCGAAGCATGGTCTACGATTCAAAAAGACCTGAACCAGCGTTTGCCAATTTATAAAGCAAGCTTTAAACAAAGTGCGTCTAAGTATAATTTAGATTGGCATTTGCTCGCTGCTATTGGCTATCAAGAGTCTTATCTTAAACCCACATCGGTTTCTCCCACTGGTGTACGCGGTTTGATGATGTTGACCAATAGCACCGCTCAAGCAATGGGTGTGAGCAACCGATCTGATCCGATACAAAGTATTCAAGGTGGTGCAAAATATTTTGATCTAATGCTAGATCAATTTTCGAATGTCCCTTATCCAGACCGTAATTGGTATGCTTTGGTCGCTTATAACATGGGACCAGGTGCAGTCAATCAGATTCAAAACCGAATCAAAACCCAAGGGAAAAACCCAAATCAATGGGTAAATTTATATGATTATTTACAGCGTAACCAAGCGCGAAATGGTCGATATAAACAAGCAGTTCAATACGTGACACGTATTCGAACTTACTTAGAACATTTAAAGACCAACAGTCGTATTGATGTCTAAGTTGAAAATAAAAAAGCTTACCGAGAGGTAAGCTTTTTTATGAGAAAAGGACTTAAGCAGTTTGCTCAAGTACTTTCTTGAATAAATCTTTTTGTTCTTGGCTTGGCTTCGCCGTTTGTAAAGCCATAAGTTGAGACATATCGCCTTGTACTTTGATTTTACCAGTCATAAACGCTTGCATAGCAGCAGCCATATCAAACTCTAAGAATACTTTACGTAATGTTTCAGCATCCATATTTAAAGTTGTTTTAGCATTTGCAGATAAACCTTTTTGGATTTTACCAGCATCTAAGGCCAATTCGGTATTACCAGCCGCATCTGTTACAACTAAGTTAATCGCTAAATTCGCAAGTGCTGGTGGTAAATTTAAATCACCCGCTTCAGCAGTAAGTTTTTCAACAGTTGCAAACCAATCATCAGTTAAAAATGCAGCCATGATTATTCCTCAAATATATTTGTTCAATTTCTTGTGTCATCTATCCAGACAACATTAAATGAAGCAATTTGCTTGTGCACTGTTATAGCACGTAATTTTTATTTTAGGCTATGGCTTTTTGTACGAAGAATTCACTTTTTAGCTCTTTTTTATAAAAAAAAAGACACTTAAATAAGTGCCTTTTCAAAAAGTTTTACATTTTATTCAGCAGCAAAACTCAAGTTCACCACATCAAGACGATTTTTCATCTCTTCAGGGTCTTTCATATCAAATTCACGTTGCCCATCCAAGGCTTCGAAATCAAATAACTCACGGTCAGCCAATTGTGAAGGCGATACATTCTGTAAGGCACCAAAGATGCTATGTAAACGTTTTGGATGTTGTTTATCCCATTCACGCAGCATGTCATTAATAATTGCACGTTGTAAGTTTTCTTGTGAACCACATAAGTTACATGGAATGATTGGGAACTTTCGTAGATCAGCATATTTAATAATGTCTTTTTCTTCAACATAAGCCAAAGGACGAATCAAGATATTCTTTTTATCTGAAGAAAGAAGTTTTGGTGGCATTGCCTTTAAGCTACCGCCATGGAATAAATTTAAAAAGAAAGTCGCCATAATGTCATCGCGATGATGACCTAATGCAACTTTGGTTGCACCGATTTCTTGTGCGAAGCCATATAACGAACCACGGCGTAGGCGTGAACATACCGCACAGTAGGTTTTACCTTCAGGCGTTAGGCGTTTAGTAATCGTATAAGTGTCTTTTTCAAGAATGTAATATGGAATGTTATTTTCTTCCATATAACGTGGTAAAACATCTTCAGGAAACCCTGGTTGTTTTTGATCAAGATTCACCGCAACAATATCAAAATTGATTGGCGCAATGCGCTTGAACTGCAACAGGATATCCAGCAAGGTGTAGCTGTCCTTACCACCTGAAACGCAGACCATGACCTTGTCGCCATCTTCGATCATGTTGTAATCACGAATTGCATGCCCTACTTGACGACGAAGCTTTTTCAACAGGCGATAATATGCCGAACTCGTCGGAAGCTCAGGCTTAAAATTAAATCCTTGGTTGGACTCCACTGGCGCGTACATAGACGTGATTTACTCATAAACAAAAATACCGCAAGATTTTATCCGATTCCGAAAAGATGCGCACCTAAAGAATTTTTCAATTTCGTGCAATCGTCATATTTCAGTTTCATACTGGTAAAATTCTGACCAAATTATGTCAAAACGGTCTGGATTGCTTATATTTCAAACTTTTCCACAGTTTTCCACAAAAGCTGTGGATAAAATTGTGGATTTCTTCGCTATTGACAAAGTATTTTTATGTGAGAACAAGGCTTACAATCAAATTGATCATTTTTTAATCATTGTTTTTTAGTTAACAAAAACAATGCTTTAAATATGTCAAGACTTAGATTTTAAAAAAAATAATTTAATTTTTTTTGCTGAACATTCGCACAAAACGACTTGCTTTTTGTAAGACAGCGGAAATAAAAAAATTGTAGCTAAAGTTTTTTTTATGCTTTTTTTTGTTACACTACTGTGAACAACTCCATGCTCATCTTTTGTGAATATTATAATGATGGACAAAACAAAATATATTTTCGTTCTTTTTTTGGGGACAATCGGTTTTTTAAATACGACAGTATCTAGTTATGCTGGTCAAACCATTTATCAATTTAAAGATGATAATGGTACAACTTTACTTACCAATAAAAAGAAAGCTGAATACAATCACCTAAAAGTGATTAAAGCGACCTATTATCCTGATAGCAATATTCACAGCTATAGTAACTGGGGCGCAAGTGAAGCCTCTGTTCTACCAAGTTATAGTCGTAATAAAAATGCTTTTGATCAGATGATCCGTCAAGCAGCGCAACAGCATGGCGTCTCAGAAGGTCTTATTAAAGCCGTTATGCATACTGAGTCAGGTTTTAATATTAATGCGCGATCCCCTGTCGGTGCTCAAGGATTAATGCAACTGATGCCTGCAACTGCACGGCGTTTTAACGTGAGTAATGCTTACGACCCTCAACAAAATATTTTTGGTGGTGCGAGATATCTAAGTTGGTTGTTAAAACGTTTTAATGGGGATACACGCCTTGCTATTGCAGCGTATAACGCTGGTGAAGGTAATGTTGATAAATATGGCGATGTTCCACCTTTCAGAGAAACTAGAGATTATGTAAAAAGAGTGACCAGTCGTTATCAAAATCTTTATGCCTCTGGTTTAGGCTCTCTATCAAATTCAAATAACACAAATACTCAAGTGATTGCTCAATCGGCAAATTATACATCTTCAAATTCAGAAGCTGTGTCCGCACCTAAACAATATAGTCGTCAAATTATCACATTGGCCGATGGTACTTTTACAGATGCACCAGGCACATATACCACAGCCAATGCAACTGCATCTGCACGAATCCGAGTAAGTGATTAAACAAAGAAATCACTTATTCTCACATCATGATTTTATTTGTTTTTTTCAAATAAATTAGTCGTTTTCGCCTTCTTAAAACACTTCTATTCTTTTATTAGCTTAATGTATCTACGCTCATTTTTTGCTTGAATTTTTAGGGTTCGCCCTGCATATTAGCGTTATGATTTATAATTTATAAATCAGATCAGTTTTTATTTATAAGAGGATTTTCTCAATGATGCGGATTGGTTTGTTCTTGCTGACCAACCTCGCGGTACTGGTTGTAGCTGGCATTATCTTGTCACTCTTCGGTGTCGGTAGTTACCATGGCGCGGGTGGCTTGAATCTAGGCAACCTTTTAGTCGTCTGTTTTGTCTTTGGTATGGTGGGTTCTTTAATTTCCTTATTCATGTCGAAGTGGATGGCGAAAAAAACCACTGGAACTGAATTAATTGACCCAAATGCTCCTCGTAGTCAAGCAGAAGCTTGGTTACTACAAGAAGTGGCACAACTTTCTCAACGTGCAGGTATTAAAATGCCTGAAGTTGGTATTTTCCCTTCTTACCAGTCCAATGCATTTGCGACAGGTTGGAATAAAAATGATGCTTTAGTCTCTGTTTCGACAGGCTTACTTGAGCGTATGAACAAAGATGAACTTCGTGCTGTACTTGCGCACGAAATCGGTCACGTTGCCAACGGCGATATGGTGACTCTTGCATTGATTCAAGGTGTAGTGAACGCCTTTGTGATGTTCTTTGCACGTATTGCAGGTGACTTTATTGACCGTAATGTGTTCGGTCGTGAAGATGGTGAAGCACCTGGTCTTGCTTATTTTGCTATTACGATTGTACTCGACATCGTATTCGGTATTTTGGCCTCTGCGATTGTAATGTGGTTCTCTCGTCAACGTGAATATCGCGCAGACGAAGCTGGTGCACGTTTAGCAGGCAAACAAGCAATGATTTCTGCTCTACTTCGTTTACAGGCAGAGTCAGAAATGCCAGATCAAATGCCAAAAGAAATGAAAGCATTTGCAATTGCGGAAGGTAAGGAACAAGGCTTTAGCTTAGCGGCTTTATTCCAAACTCACCCAACCATTGAACAACGTGTTGCCGCTTTACAGCAATTAAATGTTCAGTAATCAGTATCAGATAAATGATAAAGCCTCCAAATGGAGGCTTTGTTTTAGAAATTGATTAACTTTATTTTTGATTCTTCCAAATTTCTCGAATCCCATTAGTATTATCAATATAGGTATGCTTACATATTAGTTCTAAATCTCGATAGATTGCATAATCTTTGGTTATTTCAACCGAACTCGCATCATTTTCAAACTCATTATATTGGGTGTATTTATTACGCTTTGAAGAATTTCGAGAAAACTCTTTATTACATTCAATTGTATAGTGAGTAAATTCAACTTTACCTTTTTTAATGATTGATCGAGCTAAATGAATATCTTTCAGATACTTTGTCATATACATCACACCAACTTCACCCACAGGCGTACTGGTATCAATACTATAAGCCCCGATCATTTCATTATTTTTTCGAACTACACGATATTTATCATCAATATTCCAATCATTATCATGATAGTTATAGCCTTTACCCTTAATATATTCTATATGTTTCAAAGAAATAATTTTTTCATTATTACCAATAATACTATTTCCTGTATTTGATTGTGCGTAAGCAAAATGTGCCATACCAAAAACCAAAACCATTAAAATCGCTTTTTTCACATTACACCCCACAAAAATAAATCAAGCCAATAAAAATTAATATGATATATAACACAATATTATTTTAAATCAAATATTTAATTCATTTTAAACGACTGATAAAACTGCCACAGATAACTCAAACCTGCCCAAACTGCAACAGCAAATAAAATGAGTACCGCAATACCCAATAAATCTGGGATACGTAACCAAATCCAACTTACGATCGGATTACGCCAGAAAGCTGAAGTTTTCTGCTTTTGTTCTAGGGATTCATGCAAGAATGGATGCACCACATGAATATCACTATGCACTTGATATTCCTCACGGATATGGTCATGAACTATTTCCAGTGTCTTACGACTTGGGCGAATAAATACATCAAATAAGGTACCGACAATCGGTACAAAACCCACCAACATATCCATAATTGCCAGTTTGACCACACCCTTCAATTTATGCTGTGGTACGCCCACTTCTCTGGCTTTTTTAAAAGCATATAGTGTTAAAACAAAACCTGCGATATCGCCCGCAAACGGCATGGTACTCAATGCAGCATCTGCCCCGACTCCCTGTTTGGTAAAAGGAATTCGAACCAAACTGTCCATGGTATTGGCAAATTTTGCTAAATCACGTTCAACAGCAATCGCTTGCTGCTGAGTTAATTTTTTTTGTTCTGTTGGAGCAGTCATTCACTCAACCTAAAAACGTTGTTTATGCTTGAGAATAAAGTAGTTTTTAGGCTTTGTCGGTACAATTATTATTACAGCTCAGAATAAAATCATTGAAGCAATTAATAATTCAGGTCTATGAGCTTAACTCATAGACCTGATCATTCATTTGCACTGAATTTTAAAGATTGTCTTATTCAGTGGTTTCCAGTTTATGTTTAGGCTGGAACATACTGGCAACCAGTACAAACATAAATGGAATAAAGATCAGTACCAATATTGTCCCGAATATCACACCACCTAAAACACTGATACCAATTTCTTGACGGCTTACAGCCCCTGCGCCAAATGCAAAAACCAGTGGAATAACTCCTGCGCCAAATGCAAAAGAAGTCATTAAAATAGGACGTAAACGCAGCCCTGCACCTTGTAGCGCTGCTTGAATGGCATTTTTTCCTTGTGCTTGGGCCATCGCTGCAAATTCAACAATCAAAATTGCATTTTTACAGGATAAGCCAATTGTTGTAAGTAAAGCGATCTGAAAGTAAACATCATTTGGTAAAGCAAAAATATGGGCAAAAATAATACTACCGCCAATCCCTAAAGGAATTGCGGTCATCACAGCCATAGGAATACGCAGACTTTCATACAACGCGGCTAAACATAGAAAAATAAATGCAATAGAAATTAAATATAGCCAAATTGCTTGATTATTCGATTGCTGCTCTTGATAAGAAAGCCCAGTCCATAGTAAACCTAAGCCTTCTTGTTGACCCACCAACTGTTCAATATCTTTCATGGCTTGGCCTGAAGATTGACCATTGACAACGTTAGCTTGTAATTGCAAAGCACTGTATCCCATATAGCGTTGCACAATGCTTGGTGTCCCTCCCCATGATGTCGTTGAAAATGAACTAAAAGGAACCATTTGATTTTGATTATTGCGTACTGACCAGCTATATAAGTCTTCAGGCTTAGAACGGAATGGTGCATCACCTTGTAAAATAACTTGTTTAATTCGACCACGGTCAATAAAGTCATTCACATATGTCCCACCCCATGCGGTCGACAAAGTACTATTAATTTCATTTAGATTTAAACCATTTGCCGTCGCTTGCTTATGGTCAATCTTCACATTCAAAGTAGCTTTACTATCAGTAGATTGTTTATCTAAGTTTTCAAAACTTGAATATTTTTGTCCCAACTGTTGCAACTGTTTAAAACTTTGATCGAGGAATTGCTCACCTTGCCCATTAATATCCTGAATCCATAAATCCATTCCATCTGTTGCGCCTAATCCATTTACCGAAGCAGGCAACGTCACATTGATCTGTGCATCGGGAAATTGGCTAAAATATTTAAGTGCTCTCTTGCGTATAGCTTCAGCAGAGTTTTTCTTCCCAATACGGTCGTCCCAATGATTTAATGAAACAAAGCCTTGTCCAAGATTTTGCCCCGTTCCAGAATTATTTCGTCCGTAACGAATAAGCACTAAATTGACATTTGCTTTTTCATTCTGAAGAAAATACTGACGAATTGCCTCACCGACCTCCTGACTTTTTGAAAGTGGTGCACTATCCACTAATTTAAATTGAACACTTAATATCCCTTGGTCTTCTTTTGGTAAAAAACTACTTTGCAGACTGCTATAGAACAAAGCAAATACGGCAATTAATGCAATAAAAATCACAGATACAGAGATTTTATAACGAAGCATGGTTTGCACTAGAGATAAATACTTATTTTTAAGTGTGTCTATCCCGTTATTGAACCGAATCGCCCATGACTTAGGTTGATGGTTTGGCTTTAAAATCAAAGCACATAAAGCGGGTGTAAGCACCAAAGCCACTACTAAAGATAAGACCATCGCAGCAACCAAAGTGATTGAAAACTGACGATAGATAACCCCGATAGAACCAGCAAAAAATGACATTGGAATAAAAACGGCTGTTAACACCATGGTAATTCCAATCAATGCACCACTAATTTCTTGCATAGATTCAACGGCTGCTTGTTTGGGCGACAAATGCTGCTCATGCATAAGCCGTTCAACATTTTCCACTACAACAATTGCATCATCAACCAACAAACCAATCGCAAGCACCAATGCAAAGAGAGTTAAAGTATTAATACTAAATCCAAGTAATTCAAGTACGGCAAAAGTCCCTAAAATCACGATCGGTACAGTAATACTTGGAATAAGCGTCGCACGCCAACTTTGAAGAAAAAGGAACATGACTAAAATAACTAAACCAATTGCTTCGACAAGTGTTTTAATTACCTCTTTAATAGATTCTTGCACAAAGGGAGTATTATCTCTTGGATAAACAATCTTATATCCTGTTGGAAGCTTGCTAGAGAGTTCATCTAAAGTCTGATGAATAAGTTTAGATGTTTGAATTGCGTTGGCACCAGAAGATAAAGAAATACCAAGACCCGCAGCTGGGTAACCATTGATCGTATTAAATGATTGATAATTTTCTGCCCCTAATTCAATCCGAGCAATATCTTTTAATTGAACAAAACTTCCAGATACATCTGATTTCACAATAATTTGTTCAAAGTCTTGAATGGTCTTTAAGCGAGAACCTGCTGTTACTTTTGCATTCAAATATTGACCTTGAACAACAGGCAAATCGCCGATCGCACCTGCTGCAACCTGTGTATTTTGAGTAGTAATCGCTGTAACGACATCATTTGGAATTAAATTATATTGAGTCAATTTATTTGGATCTAGCCAGATTCGCATTGCATACTGCGATCCAAAAACATCTGTTTCACCTACGCCATCAATCCGATTTAAATTATCAAGGACATGTGTAGATAGATAATCAGACAACGCAATATTATTTGCTTGCCCTGTACTGTCATACAGTCCAATCACCATAAAGGTATCACCCAAGGACTTAGTGACATTAACTCCCTGCCGTTGTACCGCATCTGGGAGACGGCGTATCACACCACTAATTTTATTTTGTACTTGAACCTGTGCTGTATCGGGATTTGTGCCATTTTCAAAACTAATCGTAATACGGCTACGACCAGCTGCATCGCTGGTTGAACTAAAGTACAGTAAATGATCAAGCCCTTGGATTTGTTGCTCTAAAACTTGAGTTACACTTTGTTCAACTGTTTTGGCATCAGCACCACTATAGTTGGTCGATACTGTAATTTTCGGTGGAGCAATATCAGGATAACGTTCAACTGGCAAATTCAGAATTGCCAGTATTCCTAATGCCATCACAATAATGGCAAGCACACCTGCGAAAATTGGACGCTCAATAAAAAATTTAGATAGCATGGCTGCTCATTCCATCGTGGAAACAGTCAATTTTTTCAAAAAGATAGGAAAATAGAGGGACTTTCAATCTACGATCATTACCGAGCTTTCAAGGAAACACCATCCTTATTAACATATCATTGCAAAAAGCGAAAATTACGGAGAAATAATGAATTTTTTATTGATCATCAGCATATTTCATCGAAAACAAATGAGGTCAAAAATTTAATTTACTATCCTATCAAATACTTCTTAATTTTAGATTGACACTCCACTCACTTAAACCGATAGTAGCACGCTCTCCGTTGCTCCCTTATTTTTCTAGGCATATATGAAGGCCAGTTTTAAACATTTTAATATTCTGCTCCTAATTCTATTGCCCGCATTAATTACTGGGGGGTTACTCAGTATTGCTGGCAATTTGTCTGATGGTTTAAGACTGGGATTTCTTTCTTTGCCAGGTGTAGGTTTAATTTGGCTTGCGATTAAAACACAAAAAAAATATTGGTATGGACTTACAGTTTTATGGTGGTTTGCGACTTGGCTTGATGTACTATTGCGTTCGAGTACGTGGTTTTTATTTGATAGTGATAATGAAGCCTATTTTATTATTGAAGCAATTGCTAATACCAGTCAGCAGGAAACGTGGGAATTCATACAACTACACTTAAGCACAATCTTAAGTGTGATTTTTAGTCTACTTTGCTTGCTAATTATTTACAGTATTTCTACTTTCAAACTGATTAAAGCTCACCATCTTGATCAGATGTGGCAGAGTCGAATTTATCGTAGTTGTATCGTTTTACTTGTTCTATTAACAATAACAAGCTATTTAATGAAGCCATCACGTAAAGTTCATCCCATCATTTTTTGGTCAGACTATCAAACAAAACTTCAGGATTTTAAAAATAGAATTAAGCAACATCAAAATGTACACCGACAATGGGACATTAGTGCAAAGCAAAATTTAACTTTAACAAAAAAACAGGATGAGAAACAAACACATGTGTTAGTTCTCTCAGAGAGCTTAACAAGTTTAAATTTAGGTGTTTGTGGTTATCAACGCGAGACGACTCCACAATTAGCAAAAAAACTTGATGAGTTAAAAATCTTTTGTAATGCATTTTCACCGTCACCTTCAACGATCAATGCGCTACGTGTTTTATTGACTGAAAGTCCTGCATCTGCGCATGATCAATATTCTTCGGAAAGCGTTTTAGCTTACGCTCGCGCGGCAGGCTATAAGATTTATTGGTTAAGCAATCAAGATGATAGTTATTTATCTTCATTATTTGGTTCTTATGCAGATACGGCTGTTTATAAAAATACACGATCAGGAAGAAGTAGTCATTCATTAGATGAAAAGCTTATTCCCGTTTATCAACAAGCTCTTGCAGATCCGGATCCTAAAAAACTGATTATTCTTCATTTGATTGGCGCACATCCAAATTACAAAGAACGTTACCCATTAGCGTTTAATAAATTTACTGGAGACAGTAATGATGCTGTCGAACTCGACCTCAAGAATCGTAATATTGATCCTTGGGTTCGTTCACTACGCAATGATTATGATAATGCAGTATTATATGAAGACTCGTTGCTTGCTAGATTTTTAGATGATCTAAAGGCTGATAATAATTCTGATTTTAGATCTTTTATGGTCGTTTCAGATCACGGAAATGAAGTTGGTCATGAGATTAACTATGCTGGTCACAGCCCGAATACAAAAGCGGGATACCAAGTTCCTGTGATTATGTGGCATGACAATATGCAAGTCACGGGTGTCAATAAAGAAAAAATGCTTAATACAGCAGAACTTGATAACAATTTAATGCATATCATGGGTCTTAAAAATAAAACTGCTTCACCGCAATCTTATTGGTTAGATCGTGATTATCGTTTTACGCCTGAAGTAAATTGGCCTTATTGGAAACAGAAGTCATAATCTCCCTCCAGACCCCGCTTTATCAAAGCCTAAAATCAGATATTGGATTTCAAACATTCAGTTAAAAAATCATTATTTTCATAAAATTATCATCTGATTGTCATCCATTTGATAAATTAAAACGGCAAGATCAATGCTTTAAGAAAAACTAATGAGTTAAATTATGTTCAAAAAAGTATTGGTCTGTATTAGCTTGATCGGTCTGACAGCTTGCAATGATGACAACAAAGATCAACAAAGCACGGCGCAACCTGAACCTCAATTACCACAAGTGATTGGACATCGTGGCGCGAGCGCACTTCGTCCAGAACATACACTCGCATCCTATCAAAAAGCGATTGATGATGGTGCTGATTTTATTGAACCAGATTTGGTATCAAGCAAAGACGGCATATTGGTTGCTCGCCATGAAAATGAGATCAGCGGCACAACCAATGTTGCAACGCTTCCTCAATTTGCAGACCGTAAAAAAACTAAAATTATTGATGGCATGAGTTTAACAGGTTGGTTTACTGAAGATTTTACTTTGGCCGAGCTAAAACAGCTCAAAGCACGTGAGCGTATTCCCCAGTATCGTGCTGCCAATACGCAATATAATGATCAATTTGAAATCCCGACACTCGATGAAATCATTGATTTAGCTGCAAAGCATTATCAAAAAACGGGCAAAATTATTGGTCTTTATCCAGAAACCAAACACCCAACCTATTTCCAAAAACAGAATTTGGCTATGGAAGATACTTTGTTAAAAACCTTATCCAAATACCAATATAGCCGCGATATTGCGCCTATTTACTTACAGTCTTTTGAAGTTGGCAATCTAAAATATTTAAAAAATCAACTCGATTTACACAAGAGTGTTAAGCATGCACAATTGATTCAGCTCTATGATTCGCCTGAAGCAAGACCAGCAGATTATGTTGCACAAAACAATCCTAAAACCTATGCAGATCTAGCAACGGCACAAGGCCTCAAAGACGTTTCGGCCTATGCCAATGGTGTAGGTCCATGGAAAGTCTATGTCTTTAAAGATGCAGCAATGACACAGACCACCTCTTTTATTGCAGATGCCCATAAAGTCAATTTAAAAGTACATCCTTATACCTTCCGCCCTGAAAATAATTTCCTACCAGACAGCTTAAAATGTAGTAAGGATACGTCCAAAGCAGCCGAGCGTTGTGAGTCTGGTTCAATCAAGGAAATGCAACTTTACTTCAAGGCTGGCGTAGATGGTGTATTTACTGATGATCCAGCATTAGGTCGTCAGGCAGTACAAAGTTATCAAGCAACTAAATAAGTCAAAGTAGTGAATAAGGGCAGTTGTTCTACTGCTCTTATTTTTAAGAAAGAGTAAGTTGCTTGTGTTTGACTTGTTCCCATTGCCACCAACCATATGCAGCCAACAACACAAAAGCGGCATACAATCCTGCGGTTAAAAATAATTCTTTATAAATAAACATACCTACATAGACAATATCGACAAATACCCAAAGTACCCAAGTTGCGATATGTTTACGACTCGTCCAATAGGTTGCCAATAAACTAAAAGCAGCAAGTTGGGCATCTAATAACGGTACAGCAGCATCGGTAAAATGTTTAAGCGTTAAACCAAACAATAATCCACCGATTGCTGCCAAACACATTTGCATCAATACTGTTTTGACTGCAATTGGTTCGATCCGAATCTCATGGTCTTGGCGTTTACCTTTAAGCCAATAATAAAAACCATAGAAATTAATCAGCATGAATAAGAATTGTAAAATCGTCTCGCCGTATAATTTAAAGGTGAAAAAAAGATAAGCATATAAAATAAATGCCAAAAAATTAAACCACCAACACCACATATTCCGTTTTATCGTGAGCGCAACACCGATCACACTAATAATAACGGCAATAATTTCTAAAGAAGACAAGAGCAAACTACTTTGAAAATCCGAATGACAACATTATGGAAATATTCTTTATTTAAGCAAGCCAAAAAATCTTGATCTGATGCGCTTCTATTCGCCATATTATTAAAGCTTTAACGCCAAAGATTACTTTTCACTCAAGCCCACATCGAATTAAATAGTATAAAACTGATAGGTCAATAAAATGACCTATCCTTTATAGTCTCAATCCGTTTCACACTGTAAACTACATACCATCCAATTAGAACTTCCCACAGATTTGCTCAAGGATGAAAGAATCTATGCGTTCAAATATTTTATGGCTTTGCTTTGGCATTTTTTTGCTATTACAAGGTTGTGTCAATGCGACAATTCAACCTCAAAAAACTCAATCTCAACCAACAGAATTAAAACAACGTTATTTTCAAGCAAAAACAATCGCATCAGATGGAACAATCATTGCATTTACAGTGTATCAACCACATTTAAAAGCAGGACAAACAGCTCCTTTGCTGCTACATACCCATGGTTTTGGTTTATCTCGAATGAAAAGACCAGAATTAAGCTTGTATGGTTTTTTACTTCCGACGGGTCAAGTAGCCAAAACAGCGTGGAAAAATGGCTATTGGGTCATCAGCTATGATCAACGTGGTCATGGAAATAGTCAGGGTAAAATTCGCTTAACCGATCCTGAAAAAGAAGCTCAAGATGTCATTAGCATCATGAACTGGGCTGAAAAAAACTTGCCACAACTAGCACAAAATCAAAATGGTGTTCGTACAGGTATGATTGGCGAATCTTATGCAGGCGGTGTGCAATACATTGCTTCTGCTCTAGACCCTCGCCTACAAGCAATTGTACCAATCACAACTTGGCATGATATCGTCGATAGCCTTGTACCCAATGGCGTTCCAAAAGGAGATTGGCTAAGTTTCTTGAATTTGATTGGTGACTGGTGGAACTGGAACAAATTTGATCCCGAACTTAAACAAGCTTATCAAGATATCCAACAAGGTCAGTTGAAACAATCAACTTATGATTTACTAAAGACACATCAAGCTAGTTGGTTTTGTGAAAATGCTCAAGCGCCAAAAGCAGATGCGCTCATTATCCAAGGCTTTAGAGATGTATTATTTCCTTTTAATGAAGGCGTTAAAGCGGCTCAATGTATTCAGAAATCGCAGCATGAAGTCCATTTAATCGGCGTACAAGGCGGACATTTACAACCATTTGCACAGCGTTCCCCATTGGGTGATACTCCTTTTTGGTATATTGGGAAATCTGTTGCCTGTGGGAATCAAAAGCAATATAAATTACAAGACACGATCATGGGATGGTTTGATCAAAAACTCAAAGACCAAACTGCAACAATTGATTTACCAGAATTATGTGTCGACAAAAGTCCAGTCTATAAGTTCAAAGATTTGGATGCAAAAACACAATACACGTTAAATAGAACTTGGATTGAACCTCAGAATTCGCAAGCTGTGTTTGTTCCGATCCATACAATAACTGAATTGGCACATCTCACAGGTACACCACAACTCAATTTAAAGATCGAAACGCCAAATAATAAAGTAGAACCAACACTATTTATTTCTATGGCCATTAAATCTGAAAAAACGGGTAAATATGCTATTTTAAATGATCAAACAACAGCATTAAATCCAAGCAAAAAACATACTTTTGATCAAGTTATTTCTAATAAAAATTCAGCATCGAAAGGAAATCAAACTATTGAATTACCTAGTATTAATGGACGTTTGAATAAAGGCGATACTTTAGGCTTACTGATTCAGACCGAAAGTATTTATTATCAA
Source organism: Acinetobacter sp. WCHA39 (assembly GCF_002165385.1). Taxonomy (NCBI): domain Bacteria; kingdom Pseudomonadati; phylum Pseudomonadota; class Gammaproteobacteria; order Moraxellales; family Moraxellaceae; genus Acinetobacter; species Acinetobacter sp. WCHA39. The sequence continues at coordinate 129,641 of NZ_NHRP01000001.1, read as the reverse complement.
AAAATTAAACAACCTAAAATTGAAGCATGGATTTCAGGTCGAATTACTTTACCTAAATTTTGGAGTGAGATTTCAAATAAGGAATGATCATAATTTCTAAATATCGAGAGTGAATTTTACCACTCTCGATTTGCAATCAATTGTTCCATTTCAATCTCAAAATAACCTGCTTCTTGCACAATCATCATCATAGCTTCAGCAATGTAATCCGCAGCCGTATCATCTAAACTTGAATCTAGGTCTTCAAACTGAGGTTTCATCTCATTAATTGCGATCATTGTATGATGAGCAAAATGATATATTTCCGCTTCAGTTAAACCAGAACGACCCACCTTTTTGGAAAAGTGTTTAATCTGTTGTTTAACTTCGGCAACGAGAATGTCAGGATAATATTCATCATCAAACATCGGGAGAAGGAGATCTTCAAACATAAATAAAATAATATGCCAATAAAACGCCATGCTTATAACATAATCCCATACAAATCACGATATTTAGACATAAAAAAAGCGATCTTTCCGACCGCTTTTAAAAAAGATAATTTAGTCTTTTTTAGCACTTAAACTTTTTGCGATCTTGGCAAGCTCTATAAATTCCTCACGCATTTGGTAAGGATCTGGTTTTGCAGATTGCTGGGCTAACTGAATAATTTGATCCCACCCCATAGCAGCATTGTATTGCCCACCTTTTAGCTGCTGGGCATAGGAAGCCACCGCAATCGCAAAACGAGTATCGCTATTGGCCTGAGCAAGGGACTTACTTTGCGCTTTTACAGCTTGGTTTAAAAGAATGCTCTTCTCTTGATTTGGCAATTTATAGCGCAAATTTACAAACGCATATTCAGATTTTTTCGTTGTATCTGTTTTTGTCGATGCCTGATAACGTGAATCATTGAGCCAGCCTTGCTGCCCCACTGGAATGATTTCATAAATTGCCGTAACGTTATGCCCTGCCCCGATATCGCCCGCATCAACTTTATCATTATTGAAATCTTCCTGTTTCAACATCCGGTTTTCATAGCCGACTAAGCGATATTCTTTTACCGTAGCAGGATTAAACTCCACCTGAATTTTTACATCCTGAGCAACCGTTGCCAGTGTTGACGAAAGCTGACGTTGTACCACTTTTTTCGCTTCATTTTTATTATCAATATAGCTGTAATTACCATCTCCTGCATCGGCAAGCTGCTCCATCAACTGTTCATTATAGTTACCTGTTCCAAAGCCCAGTGTCGTGAGTGAAATACCACTTTTGCGCTTTTCCGCCACCATGCCTTTTAGGGTACTAAAATCTGTGATCCCGACATTAAAGTCACCATCGGTTGCCAGCAGAATCCGATTAATACCATTTTTCAGCATGGCTTTTTCTGCCTGTTGATAGGCCAGTTGAATCGCCTGCTCGCCTGCGGTTGCACCACTCGCCTGCAAGGCATCAATCACACGTAGAATCTTGTCTTTTTGATCACCAGATGTCGGCTCCAGAAGCAGTTTCTCACCACTGGCATAGGTAATAATCGTTACCTTATCTTGTGGACGCAATTGCTCAGTCAATAAACGTAGAGTTTGCTTAACCAAAGGTAATTTATCTGGGGCATCCATACTACCGGAAACATCAACCAAGAATACCAAATTGGCTGGTGGTAACTGTTTGGTTGCCAAGTCTTTGGCTTGAATCCCGATTTTGATCAGTTTGGCATTTTCTTTCCACGGTGAATCAACAATTTCAGTCGTGACCGAGAATGGGTGAATGCTGTTTGGCTGCGGATATTGATAATCAAAGTAGTTAATCATTTCCTCAGCACGAACCGCATCGATTGGTGGCAAACGCCCATCATTCAGGAAACGGCGGGTATTGCTATAACTGCCTGTATCGACATCAATGCTAAAAGTTGAAACTGCCTGATCTGCAACCCGATAAATAGGATTGACCTCATTCTTTTGATATTTTTCAGTATTCTGCTCTAGCCGCACGCTTTCTGGACTAGGCATTGCCGCCGTGTACGCAGCAGCAGCAATCATCTTTCGGGTACTATCCGCTGCCATATTAGACATAACCAAAGATGCAGGAGCGACTACATGGCTACGTTCCTTTATGGGATTACCACAGGCGATCATCATGGAACTTAGCAAGGTTAAGGTCAGTATGTTTGTAGATTGATGCATCATAAAATCCCCCAATTTTTATGTCTTTTAAATGAATGACGAGATTGCAGTGATTGTATGCAAAAAGATAAAGATACATCGTATTGGAATGTATTTTTATCTTCATTATTTCTCTGTAATTATTGAGCTAAACGCATCGCATTCCAAACTTTTATCGCATCGCTTGTGGCTTTAACATCGTGCACTCGAACAATACTAGCGCCCTGCTGAATACTCAGTAGATGCCCCATGACACTTCCAAGCGCACGTTCCTGTGCAGGTACACCATTCAATGCCTCACCAATGAAACGTTTACGTGACAACCCAGACAAGATCGGATACCCCATCCGATTCAGCTTCCAAAACTCATTGAGTAATCGAAAATTCTGTTGTGCGTTCTTGGCAAAACCGAAACCTGGGTCGATAATAATATTTTCTTTGCTTACTCCAACTGCAATTGCTTGATTAAGCCGCTGCTGTAATTCATGAATCACATCTTCAGTCACATCCTGATATTGATCCAACTGATTCATATTGGTCGGTTCACCACGCATATGCATCAACACCACAGGAATATTTAATTCAGCCGCCGTTTCTAAAGCCTGTGGACGAGTTAAAGCACGAACATCATTCCAGATATGCGCACCTGCTTTCACGGCAGCTCGAATCACCTCAGGCTGACTGGTATCAATCGATATGATCACATCATACTTGGATAATGCTTCCACCACAGGAATTACACGCTGAATTTCTTCTTCTAGCTCAACGGGTGATGCATTTGGGCGAGTTGACTCTCCACCAATATCAATAATGCTTGCACCCTCTTCCATCATCTGCAAAGCACGTTGAACCGCCTGTTCTTTATGATGATGCTGTCCACCATCACTGAAAGAATCAGGGGTGACATTGAGAATACCCATAATCTGTGGTTGGGATAAATCCAATGTAAAACGACCACATTGTAACTGCTGCTGTGGTAATGGCATCAACTGCATTATCAAAAAACTCTTAACACTTTACGAATCACTTTAGTTTAACAAGACTATTCTGTGAACATTGTTGATTTATTTCCAGGTTGGCTAAAATAAGAACAAAAAAAGAGCCGCTCTTTAGCGACTCTCTTTGATTTCAACCATTAACCCATTGCTGGTAATGGTGGTGGTGTAGATGGACCATCTTTTGGTGGTTCAAATGCAGCCACTGGATTTTCAGGAATATAGACCTTAGGTGGTTGTGGTTCACGACCTTCCATGATGTCACGGATTTGGTCACGATCGATGGTTTCCCATTCCATCAACGCTTTCACCATTGCATGTGCGATATCTTTGTTATTTTCCAAGATATCACGAGCAACTTTATATTGTTCATCTAAGATACGACGTACTTCTTCATCAACTTTTTGCTGAGTTGCTTCTGAAATTGTACGGCTACCCACATTACCAAAGAAACCACTTTGGTTTTCATCTTCATAAACCATTACACCAAGAGCATCAGACATACCATACTTGGTCACCATTGCACGCGCCATTTTAGTTGCACGTTCAAAGTCGTTTGATGCACCTGTCGACATTTGATTAATGAAAACTTCTTCGGCAATACGACCACCAAATAAGATTGAAAGCTCATTCAACATCTTATCTTTGTAATGGCTAGTTTGGTCTTGCTCAGGCAACTGCCAAGTTACACCTAATGCCCAACCACGTGGCATGATTGTCACTTTATGCACAGGGTCTGTACCTGGCAAAATTTCAGCAACAATGGCATGTCCAGCTTCATGGTAAGCCGTCGCACGACGTTCTTCTTCACGAATCACCATCGATTTACGTTCTGGACCCATGTAGATCTTGTCTTTTGCATCTTCAAAGTCATGCATATCGACCGTGTTTTTATTACGGCGAGCAGCAAACAACGCAGCTTCGTTGACTAAGTTCGCAAGTTGCGCACCTGAGAATCCTGGCGTACCACGAGCAAGGACTTTAACATCCACGCCAGTCACTGACGGGAGTTTCTTCAAGTGAACATTCAGGATTTGCTCACGACCACGGATGTCAGGTAAACCAACCATCACTTGGCGGTCAAAACGGCCTGGACGAAGTAATGCTTTATCTAGCACATCGACACGGTTAGTTGCTGCAATGACGATCACACCCTCATTACCTTCAAAACCATCCATCTCAACAAGCATTTGGTTCAGGGTTTGTTCACGCTCATCATGACCACCACCTGTACCCGAACCACGATGGCGACCCACCGCATCAATCTCATCAATAAAGATGATACATGGAGCATGACGTTTAGCTTGTTCAAACATGTCACGAACACGTGAAGCGCCGACACCAACAAACATTTCAACGAAGTCAGAACCAGAGATACTAAAGAATGGAACTTTAGCTTCACCTGCAATGGCTTTCGCAAGTAATGTTTTACCCGTACCTGGAGGACCAACCATCAATACACCACGAGGAATGGTTGCACCAAGACGTTTGAACTTAGAAGGATCTTTCAAGAAGTCAACAATTTCAACCACTTCTTGTTTTGCTTCATCACAACCTGCAACATCGGTAAACGTAATCTTAATCTGGTCTTCAGATAACATTTTCGCTTTTGACTTGCCAAAACTCATTGGGCTGTTTTTGCCACCAGCGCCCCCACCCATATTACGCATAAAGAACATGAATAATAAGATGATCAGTAATACAGGGAAGCTCGCAATGAGAAGTTGCATCAAAATGCCTTGACGTTGTGGTGCAGTACCTTCAACGACTACATTCTGTTTATTCAAGCTTGGAAGCAATTCAGTGTCTTCTACTTGTGGACGAACCGTTTCAAAAGAAGAACCATTGGTTTTTTCACCACTAATGTTTAAACCGTCAATTGTGACTTGTTTAATTTGCCCAGCATTCACCGCTGCAACGAAATCAGAATATTTCATCGCTGCAGGCTTATTGCGGTCACTGACGTTGCTAAAAATCAAAATCAGAACACCGAGTATGATGAGCCACAATACGGCATTCTTGAAGTAATCGCTCAAGGCTTTATTCCCATATCAATCTAATTTGATCATACCTAATCTTGGCTGACCTTCACAAAAACAGCAATAAATTTGCGTTGCAAAAAACTTAAAAGGTACAAAATGCACAATTTTTAACAACTTGGCAAGTACACTTTTATTGCAATGCCTTTTTACGACCTTGACCAATCAAAAAAACTTCTTTTGATCGAGCACGAGATGCCGCAGGTTTGGCTGTTTTTAATACATCAAAACTATCAACAACTTGTTTTCTGAACTCATCAAATCCTGAGCCTTGGAACACCTTAACAATAAACTGTCCATTTGGGCCTAAAACTTTTTGAGCAAAATCCAATGCCAATTCACATAAGTAAATCTGGCGTGGTTGATCGACAGCCCTATTACCTGATGTATTGGGGGCCATATCTGAAATTACAACGTCTACTTGACGTCCATTTAAAATATTTAACAATTTTTCGAAAACTTCTTCTTCTCGGAAGTCACCTTGTAAGAAAGTCACATCTGGAAGAGCGTCCATTGCGAGAATATCTGAAGCAATCACTAAACCATTTGCGCCGACTAATTTACCTGCAATTTGTGACCAACTGCCTGGTGCTGCACCAAGATCGACAACGGTCATACCCGGCTTGATCATTTTATATTTTTCTTGGATTTCAAGTAATTTATATGCTGCACGTGCGCGATAACCTTCCTTCTGTGCTTTCTTTACAAAAGGGTCATCTAAGTGCTCTCTCATCCATGCACGACTGCTTTTAGACAATTTTTGATTGGTAATGCGTGTCGCCATAACTCACTAAATTTCAAAAAACTTCTGATTGGTCATTGTACGTTAAAATTACTCTCATTACAGTACGGTTGTAGTTCATTCACACGAACTTTTACAGATTTTTTCCGATTGCCATGATTGGCTATTTGCCTAATTTTCACATATTTGTTTCGAGTGCCTGTCTGCTAAATCTATCTTAGAAACGGGATGCAAGTTATACTAGGTCGTTTTCACAATCAGGTATTTTTAATGGCGGCTTTATCTATCCATGAGCGTAAGCGTTTACGTCAAATTGGCCATGCACTTAATCCAGTTGTAATGATTGGTGGCCAAGGTCTTACAGAAAACGTCATTGAAGAAACTCATCGCGCACTAAATGATCATGAACTCATTAAAGTGAAAATTGCAGGTGAAGATCGCGATGCACGTGCCGCAGTAATTGATGCGCTTGTTGAAGCAACAGGTGCTGAATCTGTACAGAAAATTGGTAAAATTGTTTTGCTTTATAAAAAAGCAGCAAAACAAAACCAGCATCTTTCTAATTTAGTTCGTTTTGCTCACTTAAGTAACAAGTAATCAAAATGGCAAGTTATGAACTTTCTGCTTTCGATCGCTTTAATGCTATTACTGTCGTTGGAGCAATTGAGCAACAAACACCAGCGACATTAAATGTTGGTTTTTGGGTTCGTGATCCCAATCAGTTTCTGATTTACCCAGATCAAGTCAAGGCTCATCCTCGCCAAGACTTTTTATGGGAACAGACTTGTTTTGAGATTTTTATTGGTGTGAAAGATGAAGATTTTTATCGTGAAATCAATCTTTCTCCCTCTCAAGCTTGGCAAGCCTATCAATTTGAAGAATATCGCTTCCCAGAGGATATGCCGCCCGTTGCTGCATATGACATTGAGTTGAACCATTTGCAACGCACACATTATGGTTTAAATGTCAGTCTAGATTTATCTAAATTTATGCAACAGAATAAATTGAAATGGTCTGACTTATATCTAGGTTTAAGTGCGGTTTTTAATACCACTCAAGGTAATCACTATTTTGCAATGCAACATAGTAGCCCACAAGCTGACTTTCATAATAAACGCGATTGGTTACATCAATTCTAAAAAATAAAAAAGCGAGAATGATCTCGCTTTTTTATTTAAATACATGTTAGCTAGCGCGAACTTTATTCCAAGCTTCTACTGCTTGCTCTTTAGTGCGCTTAAAGCTACCAACCAAAGTATCTTTATGCTTCACTGAAATTTGACCAATATCATCTTTCAACTCTTTGCTTACCTTCGTTAAATCTTCAATTAAAGCATTTAACTCAGTTTTTAATGCATTCGTTAATTCAACTAAATTGCCTTGTGATGAATTCAGTTGAGTTTTAATAACATCAATACGCTGCAAAATATCTTGCTTAATTTGTGCAAGCTGATTTTGGATATTTTGGTTAAGTTCTTTCGCTTCCGCCTCAATTTTTTCTTGAGTTTCAGCTAATACTTCTTTCACTTGCTCTTGAGTCTCAGCAATGACTTCTTTCGCTTGTTCCTGAGTCTCAGCAATCACTTCTTTCGCCTTCGCTGTTTTTTCAGCTACAACTTCTTTCGCCTTCGCTGTTTTCTCAGCAACCACCTCTTTCACTTCTGCCGTCTTTTCAGCAACAGCTTCTTTAACTTCAGTGGTTTTCTCTGCAACAACTTCTTTCGCCTTCACTGTTTTTTCAACCACAACTTCTTTAACTTCTTCAGTTGCTGGTGTCGTTTGATTATCAGCCATTGTGTTTCCCCTCTATATTGTTAGTTGATTTTTTGGCTAAATATAAGATAAAACGCTTTACTTTTAGACTATGAAAAAATTGTTAGACAATTTGCATAATATCTCATGATATAGATAGAAGAATGATTGATTTGGCAATAGACATAACAACAGCCAAACTTATAAAAGAAAAACTACAATTACTCGTTTTAACCAATAAAACAGATAGACTTTTGAACTACTCATGCGTATAATGCGCTGTTAAGTTACAAGCGAGCAGACTGGAAGGAGGGGCATGTTTTTAAAGACAGCCTACCTTTTTTTATGTCTTCTCGCTTTTTTACAGCCCTATTTTTGTGGTTTTAGTTCAGGAGCTTTGGTTTGAGCACCCCCGCCATTTTAGCCCTCGCAGATGGAACGATCTTTAAAGGAACGTCTATCGGTGCATCGGGAAGTACGACTGGTGAAGTCGTTTTTAACACAGCCATGACTGGCTACCAAGAAATTTTGACTGACCCAAGTTATGCGCAACAAATTGTGACGCTGACTTATCCCCATATTGGAAATACAGGCTGTAATAGCGAAGACGTTGAATCTGGTCGCATCCATAAAGTATGGGCGAACGGTTTAATTATTCGTGATCTTCCTTTATTACATAGTAATTTCCGTGCAGAACAATCACTCAGTGAATACTTGGAACAACATAATGTTGTTGCAATCGCTGATATTGATACGCGTAAATTGACACGTATTTTACGTGACAAAGGTGCGCAAAATGGTTGCATCCTTGCTGGTGAAAATATCACTGAAGAAGAAGCAATTGCAAAAGCACGTGCATTCGGTGGTTTAAATGGTTTAGACCTTGCAAAAGAATGCTGTGATCCTGAAGGCTTTGAATGGACTGAAGGTTCTTGGGCTTTAGGTCAAGGATTTAGCCAGCCAGAATTTAAATTTCATGTTGTTGCATACGATTATGGTGTCAAAACCAACATCTTACGTATGCTTGCAGACCGTGGTTGTAAACTCACTGTTGTGCCTGCACAGACCCCTGCTGAGAAAGTTCTCGCTTTAAATCCAGATGGCGTGTTCTTGTCAAATGGTCCTGGTGATCCAGCAGCATGTGACTATGCGATTGAAGCAGTAAAAACCATTGTAGAAACTACGACTTTACCTGTATTTGGTATTTGTTTAGGTCACCAAATTTTAGCACTTGCTTCTGGCGCGAAGACCATGAAAATGAATCATGGTCATCACGGTGCAAACCATCCTGTACAAAATCTTGAGAATGGTACAGTGATGATTACTTCTCAAAACCACGGCTTTGCTGTCGATGAGAGTACTTTACCTGCAAACTTAAAAGTGACACATCGCTCTCTGTTTGATGGTACAAACCAAGGTATTCATCGCACTGACAAACCAGCATTCAGCTTCCAAGGTCACCCTGAAGCAAGCCCTGGTCCACATGACTGTGCTCCATTGTTCGATCATTTCATCGAACTTATTGAAGCATCTAAGAAGTAATTAAGGAGCGAATAATGCCTAAACGTACGGATATTAAAAGCATCTTAATTATTGGTGCAGGTCCAATTGTGATCGGTCAAGCATGTGAGTTTGACTACTCAGGTGCGCAAGCATGTAAAGCACTTCGTGAAGAAGGCTATCGTGTTATTTTAGTGAACTCCAACCCAGCAACCATTATGACTGACCCTTCAATGGCGGATGCAACTTATATCGAGCCAATCACTTGGCAGACTGTTGCTCAAATCATTGAAAAAGAACGCCCAGATGCAGTCCTCCCAACGATGGGCGGTCAAACTGCATTGAACTGTGCACTTGCATTAGATGCCAACGGTGTTTTAGAGAAATACAATGTTGAGTTGATTGGTGCGTCAAAAGAAGCGATTGAAAAAGCAGAAGATCGTAAACTGTTTGACATCGCCATGCGTAAAATCGGCTTAGAGTGTCCTCGTGCTGATGTTGCTGAAAGCATGGAACATGCATTGGAAATTCAAGCACGTTTCGGCTTCCCAGTGATCATTCGTCCGTCATTCACGATGGGTGGTTCTGGTGGCGGTATTGCGTACAATAAAGAAGAATTTATTGAAATCTGTGAACGTGGTTTCGATCTTTCTCCAACCAAACAATTATTGATTGATGAATCACTGATTGGCTGGAAAGAGTACGAAATGGAAGTTGTTCGTGACAAAAACGACAACTGTATTATCGTATGTGCGATTGAAAACTTTGACCCAATGGGCGTACACACAGGTGACTCAATCACTGTTGCCCCTGCGCAAACATTGACAGATAAAGAATATCAAATCATGCGTAATGCATCGGTTGCTGTTCTTCGTGAAATCGGTGTTGAAACAGGTGGTTCAAACGTTCAGTTCGGTATTAACCCGAAAGATGGTCGTATGGTTGTGATCGAGATGAACCCTCGTGTTTCTCGTTCATCTGCGCTTGCCTCTAAAGCAACAGGTTTCCCAATTGCGAAAATCGCAGCAAAACTTGCGGTTGGCTATACCCTTGATGAATTGAAAAATGACATCACTGGTGGTATCACGCCTGCAAGCTTTGAACCAGCGATTGACTATGTTGTAACCAAGATTCCTCGCTTCAACTTCGAAAAATTCCCGCAAGCTGAGCCTGTATTGACGACTCAGATGAAATCTGTGGGCGAAGTGATGGCAATTGGTCGTAACTTCCAAGAATCTGTTCAAAAAGCGCTTCGTGGTCTTGAAGTAGGTGTCAGCGGCTTTGATGAAAAAATCGAAGTTGGTACGGCTAATGCCAAAGACATCATCTTAAAAGAACTTAAAGTTCCAGGCCCTGAGCGTATTTGGTATGTAGCTGACGCATTCCGTCACGGTTTCTCATTAGATGACGTATTCGAAGCAACGAAGATTGACCGTTGGTTCTTGATCCAAATCGAAGACATCGTTAAAACTGAAGCTCAAGTAAAAACTCTAGGCTTTGGCGATTTAAATGCTGACAATATCCGTTCGTTCAAGCGTAAAGGTTTATCTGACCTGCGTATTGCTGACTTGATGGGTATTTCACAAAAACAATTCCGTAAACAACGTTGGAACTTGGGTGTCTATCCAGTTTATAAACGTGTTGATACTTGTGCTGCTGAGTTCGAATCTGGCACAGCTTACATGTATTCAACTTATGATGAAGAATGTGAAGCAAATCCATCAAGCCGTGACAAAATCATGGTCATCGGTGGTGGTCCGAACCGTATTGGTCAAGGGATCGAGTTTGACTACTGCTGTGTTCACGCTGCCCTAGCGATGCGTGATGACGGTTACGAAACCATCATGGTGAACTGTAACCCTGAAACTGTTTCAACTGACTATGACACATCAGATCGTTTGTACTTCGAACCTGTTACATTGGAAGATGTACTTGAAATCGTACGTACTGAGAAGCCTAAAGGCGTGATCGTACAATACGGTGGTCAAACACCATTAAAATTGGCGCGTGCTTTAGAAGAAGCAGGTACACCAATCATTGGTACATCTCCTGATGCGATTGACCGTGCAGAAGACCGTGAACGTTTCCAGCAAATGATTCAACGTCTACAGCTTCGTCAACCAAACAACAGCATCGTTAAATCTGCTGAAGAAGGTATCTCTGAAGCTGCAAAAGTTGGTTATCCGCTAGTTGTTCGCCCATCTTATGTGTTAGGTGGTCGCGCAATGGAAATCGTATATAACGAAGAAGAACTTAAGCGTTACCTTCGTGAAGCAGTTCAAGCGTCTAATGAAGCGCCGGTTCTGTTAGACCGTTTCCTTGATGATGCAACTGAAGTGGACGTAGACTGCGTATCTGATGGTAAAGACGTTGTGATTGGCGGTATCATGCAGCACATCGAACAAGCAGGGATTCACTCAGGTGACTCAGCATGTTCAATTCCTCCTTACTCGCTTTCACAAGAAGTTCAGGATGAAATGCGTCGCCAAACTGTTGCAATGGCAAAAGAACTCGGCGTTGTAGGTTTGATGAACGTTCAGTTTGCAGTAAAAGGCAACGACATTTATGTACTCGAAGTGAACCCACGTGCATCACGTACGGTTCCTTTCGTTTCTAAATGTATTGGTGAGTCTTTAGCAAAAGTTGCTGCACGTTGTATGGCTGGTCAATCTTTAGAATCTCAAGGATTCACCAAAGAGATCATCCCGACTCACTTTGCAGTAAAAGAAGCTGTATTCCCATTTGCTAAATTCCAAGGCGTTGATCCAATGCTTGGGCCTGAGATGAAATCTACAGGCGAAGTAATGGGTGTAGGTCAAACTTTCGGTGAAGCATTCTACAAAGCAGTACTTGGTTCAAACGAACGTTTACCAGGCTTGCCAACAGAAGGCGAAGTGAAGCATGCGTTCTTATCAGTTCGTGAATCAGATAAGAAATACATTGCCAATATTGCTAAACAATTAATCGAATATGGCTTCAAACTTGTTGCGACGAATGGCACACATCGTGTTCTGAAAGAAGCAGGCATTGAGTGTGAAGCTGTCAATAAAGTCACTGAAGGTCGTCCACATATTGTAGACCGCTTGAAAAATGGTGAGATTCATCTTATTGTCAACACAACTGAAGGCAAACAAGCTCAATACGACTCTGCCATGATTCGTCGTGCTGCCCTACAGGGTAAAGTGTATTACACTACGACAATTAATGGTGCTGAGGCTGTTTGCCAAGCATTTTCTGTGAAATTGCCAATGGATGTATACCGCTTGCAAGATTTACAAACTGTAGGTTAATTCTTTACTGATAAGTCCCGCCACCTTATCGGTGGCGGGCTTTTTCTTTTTTTAATCCTGTATTTTCCCAACCAATTTAGAGGGACTGAAATGCAACGTTATCCTATGACTCCTGAAGGCAAGGTTGCCTTAGAGAAAGAATTACAACAGCTAAAAACAGTGGATCGCCCACGTATTATCCAAGCGATCGCGGAAGCTCGTGAGCACGGTGACTTAAAGGAAAATGCTGAATATCACGCTGCACGTGAACAGCAAGGTTTTTGTGAAGGTCGTATTCAGGATATCGAAGGCAAACTGGGTGCAGCTCAAGAGATTGATGTCAAAACACTTGAACAAAACGGTCGTGTTGTGTTTGGTGTTACAGTAACCATCGAAAACCTAGACACTGAAGAACGTAAAACTTATAAAATCGTAGGTGATGATGAAGCAGATTTTAAAATCAATAAAATCTCAGTGAACTCACCGATTGCCCGTGGTCTTTTAGGTAAAAACGAAGGCGACGAAGTAAAAATTCAAACACCACAAGGTGAAGTTGAATACGAAATCGTCAGTGTGGAATATCTTTAATATTCCAAACTGAATTAGCCCCTCTATTTGAGGGGTTTTTCTTCTCAGTTATTTTTCTTTTGTTAGCTTTTAAAAGCTTAGTATTCATTTTCACTACTAAGAGTTTTAATCATAATCTATATTGCGAGATTTTAGAAATGAACGACTCTTTTCAATCTGTGGAATAAAACAATCTTTCATTCCAACCCTTTCATCATCCATAAAGATGCAAAGGAAATATACCCAGTCGGTATCATCCAATCCTATTGCTTTATCAATGACTCGATCAAAAGAATCTTTTAGTTTATAAATATCTATCTCAGCTAAATATCCATACAAAATTCTAGAGCCAGGCCAATTTAGATCCATAAAACCTTCTAATAACTGATCTAAGTTTTCTTCTATGATTTCTCGTGGAAGATATGGAATCATCATCGTTAAATTTTCCCATTCAGAACCACCATACGGTTGAATTAATGCAGAAAAATCTAACTCTTTATTTCTCAATTTTCCTTTAATTTCAAATGCTAAATCAATTAAATCATGTATATATAAAATTTTTTCACCAATAATTTTTAAAATTGAACTTTCATTTATTGGTTCGATCATTAACATTTATCCTTTTGTTATCATTCAGATATTATGCATTTATAAATGAATTCAGTTCAATATTTTTTTCTTTTCCTTTAAATCCATAATTTTATTACCAATAACGTCAATCAAATTAAATATGCAAAATTTACTCAATTATATCTAAAATGAATTTTTAACCAATTGAATAGTTCCTTTGTTTCAAAAGCATGCTATTTCTAAATACAATAAAAACGAATAGAGGAATGCAAAATCGACTGATCATTAGCATTATGTAAAGATTACTAGAATAATCCTATGGATTGCTATTGCAATCGTATGAGCTTTCCATAGCAATCTTATGACTAATGCGGTACGCTGTATGCTATTCTAGACTTTATATTTGCAAATCAAAATCAATGTTTGTTAATTTGGTTTTGGAAATTCTTCCTCAACTAACGCTCTCTCCTAATATAAAAGCTATAATAGCGCCGATTTCTTTTAGTATTTTGTCTTAGTTATGGATTCATTGATCAACTCTCCTGTTAAACATTGGTGTGAGTTCGAATTTATTTCAAAAACAGTTAAAAATCCCAATATCCATATCAAAGGCAATTACTCTTATTATTCTGCTTATTGGGATCAGGGCTTTGAACGCTGTGTGGTACGTTATCTACATGACAAACCTGCTACACCTGAGAAACCAATTGATCAACTGCATATTGGCAATTTTGTCTGTTTTGGTGCTGAATGCGTGATTATGATGGGTGGCAATCAATTACACCGTCCTGATTGGATTTCGACCTTCCCTTTTGACACCCGTAGTTTCTTGCCTGCTGGTGATACCGTGATTGCCGATGGTTGCTGGATTGGTAGCCGCGCCATGATTATGCAGGGAGTAAAATTGGGTGAAGGTGCTATCGTGGCAACAGGTGCTGTGGTCACCCAAGATGTACCGTCTTATGCAATTGTTGCTGGTGTTCCAGCCAAAGTGATAAAATATCGTTTTCCTGAACAAGACATCGAAAAACTGCTTTCCCTCAAATTGTATGACTTAGATGAAAAGCAAATTTTAAAAATGCGTGAATATTTGCAGACTGATGATATTAATCAACTTTTTCAATTTCTAAAAATTGATAAGAAATAGCTACTTAGTTTAATTCTAATACAGCATATTCTGAAATAAAGTTAACCATATCCTGAATTTCACAATACTGCCCTACAAAATGATGTTTTGAATATTCAAAATTTTTCCATACAATTTTTAAAGGAGGCTGTACAGGTCTACTAATACTTCCATCTAAACAATCTCTTAATGCAGAGAAGTTAGCTCCCATATAACCTAGCACACCACACACTTCTTCACCAATATAGCAATACAAATCCAATTCAGATTTTATATAGTAGCCATCCAAAGTAATTTCTTTGACTTTTTCAGACTCATGATTTTCTAACCTAGCAAGAAAGAGAGCAATATGTAGCCAACATGTTTTCTCAAATAAACTCAAACTGAACCAATACTTTTCGCCACATTCATGATTTAAATATTTATAAATCAATTCTTTTCTTTTAAAAAAAGAATCTAAATCAGAATATTCTTTATCACTATAAATTTCTTCTAATTCTTCCTTATTATCATAAATAACAAGATCATTTTCTTTATAAGCAAAATCAAAAGTAAAATATAGTCCATCCTCAATACTCTGATTCTTCCCCTCTTGATTGCAAGTTATTAAAATTCCGAAGTAATCATGTTTTTTATTATAAATTAATAATTTTAAATCCATCATTTCTTGCAGAATAATTTCTGACAAACAATTTTTAAAAATAATCTTCTTACTATCATAATAAAAATCATCAACAATTAAAGTATAAATTACATGATCTATTTCATCTTCAAAATCATGTTTAAAAAAAATTACTTTCATCTCTTGTTTAATCATTTAACATCCAGAATTTTATAAAAAATAACTATTCTTATATCTATATCAGATATATAAAATAAATTAGCAACTACCTTATTTAGCTTACTATTTAAATGTTTTTTTGAAAAATATTCCTATAAATTTACTAGGTTTTATTTCATGAAAAATACAGGTAATATAAAAACATAGATCGTAATTTGCACAAAAAACTTAAGTTTATTTAATTTAAAATTGTAATAATAAGGAGTAATAACCATGTCTTATCAAAAAATCTTGGTTGCAATTGATGACTCTGAAATCTCCGATAATGTCATTCAACAAGCAGCTCAACTTGCAAAAGCCCTAAATAGTGAAATCACTGTGGTTGAAGTGATGACTTTAGACCCATATTTGGCAGATGCATACCTTAGACTCGGTCAAAGTAATGAATTGATAGAGCGTGTTCGTAGCTACGTTCAAGAAAATTTAACCAAAGCGGAAAAGAAATTTGAAGCTTTAGGATTGACAGTCGCAACTCAAGTGTTGGAAGGCTTCTCTGTAAATGGGGAAATTATCAGTGCTGCACAGAACTTAGGTGCTGATCTGATTATTATGGGATCACACGGTCGGACTGGTTTCAAAAAATTTATCTTAGGCAGCGTAGCTCAAAAAGTATTAGGTGAAAGCCATATCCCTGTTTTGGTCGTACGTTAAATATTCTGATTTTTAGTTTTAGAAGACATCGCAACCCTTATGAAACCTTAAGTTTCATAAGGGTTATTTTTTGATTATTGAGTTTTTAATTCAATAGGTTTTGCTTTTTGTAAAACTTCTTTTGGTAACTCAGTCGTAGAAACAATCATCAGTGACTGTGTATTTGCTTGAATGTTTTCTTTCTTAAGATCATTCAGTACACCATTGGTATCTTTAGTACTTAAGGGCTTTTTTGCACACAGATTTGAAATGTAAAGCCCCCTAATTGAGCTAAATTTAAGGCGTAACTTGGGTAAGTGGGTCGACCTAATTCCGCAAATCTGTTGAGGACTGCTATGCGTGCATGAATCTCATTCACTTGACTATCAAAATTCCTTGAGCAGAGTTTATCGCCTAATAATTTAAGAACAAATATTCATCGTTTTTACTTAAAAGTATCACATTGATTGATATCTCCAGATTTCAGACCTTGCTGAAACCAGTGCATTCGTTGTTCACTACTGCCATGTGTGAAACTATCCGGAACAACCTGACCTGTAGCTCTACGTTGTAAATAGTCATCGCCAATTTTCTCGGCAGCATCCATTGCTTCTTCAATATCACCCTGTTCTAAAAATTGAGTGCGTTGTTGATTCTGATGCGCCCAGATACCAGCAAAACAATCTGCCTGTAATTCTAAACGGACAGAAAGCTGATTTCCTTGTGTTTGGCTAGCTTGTGCACGTGCTTGCTGTACTTGACCAGAGATGCCCAATAGATTTTGAATATGATGCCCGACTTCATGCGCAATAACATAAGCCTGTGCAAAATCCCCTGCTTGATCTTGACGAGAAAGTTCTGTCTGATTCTGCTCACCAGAAATACCCATTTGCTGGCGCATATCTTTAAAGAAAGCAGTATCGATATAAACTTTTTGATCAGCAGGACAATAAAACGGCCCCATCGCTGCTTGTGCCCTACCACAAGCTGATTTATCGACACCGCTAAACAAAACTAAGCGTGGTGGCGTGTAAGTCATGCCAAGTTTTTGAAAAATCGGCGTCCAAGTATCTTCTGTATCCGCAAGAATAGTTCCAACAAAATCACTTGCCTCTTTCTGTTCAGCAGTTAAATTTTGTGGCGCAACACCCTGTTGTGAAGACTGAGCACTGGTAACCGCTTGAGTTGCTTGATAGGCTTGTTGTGGGTCTACTCCAAAAAACTTCCACGCAACAAATGCAACGATCAAACCTATAATACTGATACCACCTGCTTTTGCTCCGCCACCACCACGACGATCTTCAACATTGGTACTGACACGACGACCTTTCCAACGCATATTAACCTCACATATGATAATGATGGTGATTGAGCATTTTATTTATGCAGATGCTTTTGACCAAAATTTTTGAATAAGTATAACAACCATTAATACAATCGCACCTGCAATAAAGCCGATTCCTAAATTAATCAATGTTGGTGTCAAGGCACCAATAATTGAACCAAAACTTGGAATCAACTCTAAATGGTCAACAGTTTCTTCAGTAAAATGATGTAATAAAGGAACTGTATGCGAAATAATTCCACCACCTACCAAAAACATTGCAACCGTTCCAACAATAGATAATGTTTTCATTAGAATAGGAGCAAATGCGAGTAGACCACGACCTATTTTATTTTTAAACGCAGATGCTTGATGTGTTAAATATAAGCCTAAATCATCAATTTTCACAATCATTGCAACAAAACCATAAACACCTACGGTCATTACGATTGCAATCACACTCAATACAGTCACTTTAGTCATAAATGCTGCTGTTGCAACTGTACCTAACGAAATCACCACAATTTCAGCAGATAAAATAAAATCGGTACGTATCGCACCTTTTACTTTTTCTTTTTCAAACTTGTCTAAATCTATTTCGATCTGTTCCAAGCTTTCACTGGCTTCCTCAGCTGTTTTTGCTTTTTTATGCTGGAGCATGTGTACAACTTTTTCTACTCCTTCATAGCATAGAAATAAGCCGCCAATCATTAATAAAGGATTGATTAACCAAGGTGCAACTACACTAATCAGTAATGCTAATGGAACCAAAATAAGTTTATTAACGAAAGAACCCTTAGCAACTCCCCATACCACAGGCAACTCTCGATCTGCACGTACACCACTGACTTGCTGCGCGTTTAGTGCTAAATCATCACCCAACACCCCTGCTGTTTTTTTTGCAGCCATCTTACTCATTACCGCAACATCATCTAAAATCGTTGCAATATCATCGAGTAATAACAATAATCCACTCGCCATTTTTATTTCCTAGTTTGTATTTATTTCGCTATTGTAGAATTCCTCAATAAATTCACAACATTATTTTAAGAAAAAGTTTAAGCAATCGCTGACGAAAAAATTTTATTTCCCGTACAATAATATCAATCTTTATATTTATGAAACTACTGAATCTTGGAATATATCATGAGTAATGCTGATCAACGTCCAATCATCTTGACAGGCGACCGCCCTACTGGACAACTTCATCTTGGACACTTTGTTGGCTCATTACGCTCTCGTGTTGGTTTACAAGACAGTCATCATCAACACCTTTTATTAGCAGATGCTCAAGCACTCACTGATAATGCTGATAATCCAGATAAAGTCCGTAATAATATTCTTCAAGTTGCATTAGATTATTTGGCTGTTGGTATTGATCCAACCAAAACAACGATCTGTGTCCAATCATGCTTGCCTGCTCTCAATGAACTGACCATGCTCTATCTGAATTTTGTGACGGTTGCTCGTTTAGAACGCAATCCAACCATTAAGTCAGAAATTCAAATGCGTGGTTTTGAACGAGATATTCCTGCTGGCTTTTTATGTTATCCAGTGGCTCAAGCAGCAGACATTACCGCATTTAAAGCGACTGTAGTACCTGTTGGCGAAGATCAAATCCCAATGATTGAACAAACCAATGAGGTTGTACGTCGCGTTAACCGCCAAATTGGTCATGACTTATTACCTGAGTGTAAAGCATTATTATCGAATATGGGACGCTTACCTGGTTTTGATGGTAAAGCAAAAATGTCTAAATCTTTAGGTAATACTATTGTGCTGAATGCTTCTGACAAAGACATTAAAAAAGCAGTCAACGCAATGTATACCGATCCAAATCACTTAAGAATTGAGGATCCAGGTCAAGTCGAAGGTAATATTGTATTTACTTACCTTGATGCGTTTGATCCAAATAAAGAAGAAATCGAAGAACTAAAAGCGCATTATCGTCGTGGTGGTTTAGGTGATGGTACGGTGAAAAAACGCCTAGAAGGTGTACTCAAAGAATTGATCCTGCCGATTCGTGAACGCAGAGCTGAACTTGAAAAAGATCCTGATTATATTATGGACATTTTAAAACATGGTACACATAAATGCCGTGACATTACTCAGCAAACATTAGATGAAGTGAAAAGCGGATTAGGTTTGTTTAAATTCTAATTTACGTTACTTTTATCGCAAAAAAGCCTAGTATTTAGGCTTTTTTTATTTAACCATTTGATTTGAGTTCAATTTAAGAACTTTTAACACCTATCTAAAACTAACAATTTTTGTCACCTATTAACATCCCTTAACATCCATTAACACTAGTTTACATGAATACCTATGAACTCTGTCAGGTTTTTTTGTACTATAGCCAAGTAGATCAGTAAACACTAATCTCATGACATTTCTTCTTTCAACCGAAACTGTTTCTGCAGATTCGTTGTTCACGCAATGACTACCCCAATCATTGCGTTTTTTTTTGTTTTTAATAATATTAATGATTTGGGTTGAAATTAAATCAAGTTACATTTAATCTTATAAATGATTTATTTTTATAAAAATTTTATTCATTATCTCTAAAAGAAATAAGAGTAATACAAATGATATGGGATTTATTAACACATCCATCAAACATTGTTTTTAGTATTTCATTAATGCTATGCCTATTTATAGGTGCTCTAGAATTAATTTTATTATTATTTGGCGGTAGTAGTAGTTTCATTGATCAATTTTTACCAGACAGTCTAGTTGATGTTGATCATGCCGATATTTCTATTGAACATACTAACGGTATTTTTACTCAGCTTTTAGAGTGGCTTTATCTAGGAAAAGTTCCTCTTCTCATTTGGTTAATTATCTTTTTAACGGTCTACTCACTCACAGGTCTCATTATTCAGGATATTTTTTTCCACTTAACAGAGCATTATTTATCTGCTTGGATCATTGCTCCTATGTGTTTATTTTTATGTATGCCACTAGTGAGAACAAGTGCAGCATTGATCAGTAAAATTATTCCAAAAGATGAAACCACAGCCATTCATAGTGATGAACTGATTGGTCGTACAGCACAAATTATTTTAGGACAAGCCAAACAAAACTCCCCTGCTCAAGCCAAGGTAAAAGATCAATTCGGTCAAACCCATTATGTCTTGGTTGAACCCGAGTTAGATATTATTTTTTATCAAGGGCAAGATGTGATTTTAACCCAAAGAACAAAAATTGGATTCCAAGCAATTAGTGCTTAATTTATATATTAATTTAATGAGGGGTTTTAAATGTTGAGTTCAGCATTGACTGAAATTTTAATCATCACCGGTATTATTTTTGCAGCACTCATTTTTATCGGCGTCGTGATTGCTCGCCTATATACCCGTTCCAGCAAAGAAGTGTCCTTTGTACGAACAGGTTTTGGAGGTGAAAAAGTTATTTTGAACGGAGGAGCAATTGTCCTCCCTGTTTTACATGAAATTATTCCTGTGAATATGAATACGCTGCGCCTCGAAGTTAAACGGGCAGCAGATCAAGCACTGATCACTCGTGATCGTATGCGTGTCGATGTCATGGCTGAATTCTATGTTCGAGTCAAACCTACTGGTGAATCAATTGCAACGGCAGCCCAAACATTAGGTCGAAAAACCATGTCACCTCAAGAATTGAAAGACTTGGTTGAAGGCAAATTTGTTGACTCTTTACGTGCTGTTGCTGCTGAGATGGCAATGGAAGAACTGCATGAAAAACGTGTGGACTTTGTACAAAAGGTTCAGCAAGTCGTTTCTGAAGATTTATCTAAAAATGGTTTAGAACTTGAAACAGTGTCATTGACTGGTTTAGACCAGACCAGTTTTAAATTCTTTAATCCACAAAACGCCTTTGATGCAGAAGGTTTAACCAAACTAACTGAAACCATCGAAGATCGTCGTAAAAAGCGTAACGACATTGAGCAGGATGCTGATCTGGCGATTCGTGCGAAAAATCTGCAAGCAGAACAGGCAAGACTACAAATTTCTCGTGAAGAAGAATATGCCAAGCTACAGCAGGAACGTGAAATTTCAATTCGCAAGGCCGAACAAAGTGCTGAAATTGCTGCTCAGGAAGCGGCTAAAAAGCGTGAAGCAGAAGAAGCCCGTATTGCTGCTGAACGTGAAGTTGAAATCAAACGTATTGCTTCGGCTCGTGATGTAGAAAATGAAAATATTCAAAAAGCACAATTGATTCAAAAAGCACAGGTTGAACAAAAGAAAACCATTGAATTGGCTGAACAAGATCGTGCCATTGCGATTGCTGAAAAATCTCGTGCAGAATCAGAAGCCAAAGCCCAAGCAGATAAAGCCCGTGCCGAAGCCGTAAAAGCCGAAGAAGAAGTTGTAACGGTACGTGAAACACAACGTGCTGAACGTCAAAAAGCGGTTGAACTAGTTGCAGCCAAACAGACTGCCGAGAAAGAAGCAATTGCCATTACCGTAGCTGCTGATGCAGGTAAGAAAGCCGCTGCTGATGAAGCAGAAGCTGTACGTATTGCTGCTGAAGCCGAAGCTGAAAAAATTCGCTTAAAAGCGAAAGGTGAAGCCGATGCTAAAATCTTGCTTGCTCAAGCCTTAGAGAAACAATATCAAGTTGATGCGGAAGGTGCTCGTGCAGTCAATGAAGCCGCCAATACCCTTTCTGCTGAACAAGTGGAAATGCAAGTTCGTCTGGCATTACTTAAACACTTACCTGAAATCATTCGTGAAAGTGTGAAACCAATGGAAAATATTGATGACATCAAAATTTTACAGGTGAATGGTTTAAGTAGCTTTGCAGGTGGTTTTGCATCAGGTGAAACAATAGAAAGTAGTCAAACTTCTTTGTCTGATCAGGTTGTGAATAGCGCCCTACGCTACCGTTCACAAGCACCGTTAATTGATAGCTTAATGAGTGAGTTAGGTTTACAAGGCGGTGATATCAATGGTTTAACTCAAGGGTTGAAACCTAAAGCTGAATAAGTATTTTCGATCTATTAAGAGTCTTAGTAATAAGGCTCTTTTTTATGAAAATCAAAAACTTGATCAATAAAAAACCCCAATATTTCTATTGGGGTTTTTTTAAAGATTAAAATCTAACGTATTACGCCAAACCTTTCTCTTTTAGCACTTGCAACATAGTAGAACCTAGCTCAGCTGGGCTACGCGTGTAAGCCATTCCCGCACGTTCAAATGCAGCGAATTTCTCTTCAGCAGTACCTTGACCACCAGAAATAATCGCACCAGCGTGACCCATACGCTTACCTTTAGGCGCAGTTACACCAGCGATGTAACCAACTACAGGTTTAGTCACGTTAGATTTGATAAATTCAGCAGCTTCTTCTTCCGCTGTACCACCGATCTCACCGATCATGATGATTGCATCAGTATCTGGATCGTCTTGGAACAATTGAAGCGCTTCGATCTGATTCATACCTGGGATTGGGTCACCACCGATACCGATACAAGTAGATTGACCTAAACCAAGCTTAGTTGTTTGAGCAACCGCTTCATACGTCAATGTACCTGAACGTGAAATAATACCAATACGACCAGGTTGGTGGATGTGACCAGGCATAATACCGATCTTACATTCACCCGGAGTGATCACGCCTGGGCAGTTAGGACCAACTAAACGAGTACCGTTACCGTTAGTTTCTAAGTAGCGTTTCGCTTTCAGCATGTCGATGGTTGGAACACCTTCAGTGATCACAACGATTAAACCAACACCTGAGTCAACCGCTTCAACGATTGAGTCTAAAACGAATGGTGCTGGTACATAAATAACAGATGCATCCGCATTTGTTTCACGTACCGCTTCTTTCATCGTGTTGAATACAGGCAGTTCAAGATGAGTTGTACCACCCTTACCCGGAGTAACACCACCAACAACTTTTGTACCGTAGTCTAAAGCTTGTGCAGAGTGGAAAGTACCGTTTTTACCAGTAAAACCTTGTACCAATACTTTAGTGTCTTTATTAATTAATACGCTCATGATTGATACTCCTTACGCTTTCACTGCAGCTACAACTTTTTCTGCGGCATCGGATAAACCATTCGCAGAAATTAATTTCAAACCTGATTCATTAAGTAATTTAGCACCTAACTCAGCGTTGTTACCTTCTAAACGAACAACAACGGGTACAGTGACATTTACTTCTTGAACCGCTGCAATAATTGCTTCAGCAATCATGTCACAACGTACGATACCACCGAAGATGTTGATTAGAACACCTTGAACAGACGTATCAGCAAGAATGATTTTGAACGCTTCGATTACGCGCTCTTTGGTTGCACCGCCACCAACGTCAAGGAAGTTTGCAGGTTGACCACCATAAAGTTTGATGATATCCATCGTTGCCATTGCAAGACCAGCACCATTCACCATACAACCGATATTACCTTCTAGAGCAACATAGTTAAGATCAAATTCAGATGCTTTTAATTCACGCTCATTCTCTTGAGATTTATCACGTAAAGCAGCAACTTCTGGTAAACGGTATAACGCATTTGAGTCAATGCCTACTTTTGCATCAACACACAAAATTTCACCATTTTCACGTACTGAAAGTGGGTTAATTTCAAATAAAGCAAAATCATTTTCTACAAATGCTTGATATGCAGCTGTCATGATTTTAACAAATTGACCAACTTGTTTATCTTTTAATGCTAATTTAAATGCAACTTCACGTGCTTGGAATGGTTGTAAGCCAACAAGTGGATCGACTTCAACTTTAATAATTTTTTCAGGTGTTTCTTCTGCAACTTTCTCGATTTCTACACCACCTTCGGTAGAAGCCATGAAAGTAATACGACGGCTAGAACGGTCGACAACCGCACCCAAATAAAGCTCACGCTCAACTGGATATACATCTTCAGCAACAATAATACTATTTACTGGTTGGCCATTTGCATCTGTTTGATAGGTTACAAGACGCGTACCAATAATATTGTTTGCAAATTCGATAACATCTTCTTTTGATTTCGCAACTTTTACACCGCCAGCCTTACCACGACCACCAGCATGAACTTGTGCTTTCATTACAGCAAATTTACCACCAAGCTGTTCAAACGCAGCAACGGCTTCATCTGCATTTGTTGCCAAGATACCTTCCTGTACTGGCATACCATATTTTTTCAATAATGCTTTAGCTTGATATTCATGTAAGTTCATTCAGTTACCTACTATGTAGTTTATTGTCATACAGTCTAGATATATTATAAATTATAGACTGTTACAAGTTGAGTAAATGATTGTTTTTATTTCAACCATCATTAATTAAAAAGTGTGGCGAACCACACTTATTTTGTTATTTACGTTTACGTTGAATCGCGTGGATGGCACGACCATCAACAGCAAGCGCGGCTTCATGTACAACTTCTGAGAAAGTTGGATGACCAAAAGTCATTAATTGTAGGTCTTCAATTGAAGATACAAACTCAAGTGCGATCATACCTTGATGTACGATATCAGATGCATTTGGACCCACAACGTGCATACCTAATAAACGGTCAGTTTTTGCATCAGCAACGAACTTCACAAAACCAGCAGTATCACCAGCAGCCAACGCACGACCATTCACCGCAAACGGGAATTGACCTGCTTTAACTTCGTGACCTTTTTCAGCAGCTTGTTCTTCAGTTAAACCAACCCAAGCAGCTTCTGGATGTGTATAAATAACGCTGATGATTGTGTCATAGTTCACTTGAGCAGCATGACCGTGAATACGCTCAACTGCCATTACGCCTTCTTCCATTGCTTTATGAGCAAGCATTGGACCGCGTACCAAGTCACCAATCGCGTAAACACCTTCAACAGATGTTTGACACTGATCATTCACATCAACCAAACCACGTTCAGTCAATTTAATGCCAGAATCTTCTGCCAATAAACCTTCTGCATATGCCTTACGGCCGACACAAACGATTAACTTGTCAAAAACTTGTTCTTTGTCTTCGCCAGCTTGGTTATATTTAACCGTTACTTCGCGACCATTGGTTTCAGTACCAGAAACTTTTGCACCGATACGGATATCTAAACCTTGTTTTTTCAAGATTTTTTGATATTCCTTCGCCAATGCTTTGTCTGCCATTGGTAAGAAAGCATCTAATGCTTCAAACACAACAACTTCTGAACCAAGGCGACGCCATACAGAACCAAGTTCTAAACCAATAACACCTGCACCAATCACACCAAGACGTTTAGGAACTTCTGGAAATTTTAATGCACCAGTAGAATCAACGATTAAGTCTTCATCAACTGGAGCTACTGGAATATTTACAGGTACAGAACCAGTCGCAAGAATGACATATTTAGGTTCTAAAACCTGTACTTCACCTTCAAAGGGTGTGAATTCTACTTTTTTACCTGCAAGTAATTTACCCGTACCTTGTAACCACTCGATACCATTACCTTTCAGTAATTGAGCAACACCACCCGTCAATTGATCTACAACTTTGTCTTTACGTGCTAACAAAGTATCTAAATCAAATTTAACTTCGCCAGTCGTGATACCGTGTTCAGCAAGCTCATGAATTGTTGCTTCATAACGGTGAGAAGAGTCAAGCAATGCTTTAGAAGGGATACAACCCACGTTTAAACATGTACCACCCAAAGATGGCTTACCGTTGTGAATACGTTTTTCGATACAAGCGACTTTGAAACCAAGTTGAGCTGCACGAATCGCTGCTTCATAACCACCAGGACCACCGCCAATGACAACAAGATCAAACTGTTGAGACATTTTTATCTCCAAAATCCCATATAAAGGATCACTTTATATGGGAGGCAATATATGTAGTATTAAAGATCAAGAATGAGTTTAGCTGGCTCTTCTAACAATTCTTTGATTGTTACAAGGAAACCTACAGCTTCTTTACCATCGATTAAACGGTGGTCATAAGAAAGTGCTAAGTACATCATTGGCAAGATTTCAACTTGACCATTTACCGCCATAGGACGTTCTTGGATTTTATGCATCCCCAAGATTGCAGTTTGTGGCTGGTTTAAAATAGGTGTTGAAAGCAATGAACCGAAAGTACCGCCGTTCGTGATCGTGAACGTACCGCCAGTCATTTCTTCGATCGATAATTTACCTTCACGTGCTTTAGCAGCATATGCAGCAATACCACCTTCTACTTCAGCATAGTTCATACGATCAGTATCACGAAGGATTGGCACAACTAAGCCACGATCAGAAGAAACTGCTACACCGATGTCATAGAAACCGTGATAAACAATATCATCACCATCAATCGACGCATTTACAGCTGGATAGCGTTTTAAAGCTTCTGTTGCTGCTTTAACAAAGAAAGACATAAAGCCTAAACGTGCACCATGACGTTTTTCGAAAGCATCTTTATATTGCTTACGCATTTCCATGATTGGTTTCATGTTAACTTCGTTGAACGTTGTTAACATTGCAGTTTGTTGTGTCGCAGCCAATAAACGCTCAGCAACACGCTTACGTAAACGTGTCATTGGAACACGTTTCTCGATACGCTCGCCGACAGCAACGCTTAATGGTTGAACTGATGCAGCAGGTTTAGCTTGATGACTAGCAACATCTTCTTTAGTGATGCGACCACCACGGCCTGTGCCTTGAACGTCAGCAGCATTGATACCAGTTTCAGATAATGCTTTACGAACTGCAGGCGCTTGGTTTTGATCAACTGCTTGAGTTGATGCAGCCACCGCAGGGGCAGATGCAGCAGGCGCCGCTTCTGCTGGTGCAGCAGCTTCAGGAGCAGCCGCAGCAACAGCACCAGTTTCGAATTGAGCAATCACTTCGTCAGAAAGAACTGTATCGCCTTCACCTTTGATGATTGCAACTAAGCTACCATCAGCTGGAGCAACCACTTCTAAAACAACTTTATCGGTTTCAATGTCACAGATCACTTCATCACGTGATACAGGTTCACCTACTTTCTTGTGCCAAGTTGCGATCGTACCGTCAGCAACTGACTCTGGAAATACCGGTGCTTTAATTTCGGTTGCCATTATTTAGAATCTCCTGATTGTTCAACTTCAATCGCAAGTGCGTCATTGATAAGCTGAGCTTGTTGTTTTGCATGCAAGTATGGCGAGCCACAAGCAGGTGCGGCAGATGCGTCACGACCAGCATAGCTAATACGAATTTGTTTACCTGATTTAAGAACGTCTTCATATAAACGAGGAACGATAAATAACCAAGCACCTTGGTTCTTCGGCTCTTCTTGTGCCCAAACAAGTTCTTGAATGTTTGAATACTGAGCCATAACCTCAGCTAAGCGTTGTTCTGGGTATGGATACAATTGTTCGATACGAACGATCGCAATATGGTTTAGACCAAGCTCACGACGTTTTTCGAGTAAATCGTAATAAACCTTACCACCACAAAGAACTAAACGAGTCACATCAGCTTTATTGATTTGATCAACTTCATCAATCACAGTTTGGAATGAACCGTTTGCTAATTCATCTAAAGTTGAAGTCGCAAGTTTATGACGGAGTAATGATTTTGGTGACATTACAATCATTGGCTTACGAATCGGACGAACCGCTTGACGACGCAATGCATGGAAAATCTGCGCTGGTGTTGTCGGTGTCATCACTTGCATATTGTCTTCAGCGCAAAGCTGTAAGAAACGCTCTAAACGTGCAGATGAATGTTCTGGACCTTGACCTTCATAACCGTGTGGTAACAACATGGTTAGACCACACACACGCTCCCACTTGGTTTCACCCGAAGCGATAAATTGGTCAATAACAACTTGTGCACAGTTTGCGAAGTCACCAAATTGAGCTTCCCAAACGATTAAGCTTTTTGGCAATGTCGTTGAATAGCCGTATTCAAATGCAAGCACTGCTTCTTCTGACAACAAAGAGTCATAGACCGCAGTACGAGGCTGATTTTCTTTAATATGGCAAAGTGGAATATAAACCGAACCATCGACTTGGTTATGTAATTTGGCATGACGGTGCGAGAATGTACCACGCCCCACATCTTCACCCGTGATACGCACAAGGAAACCATCGTCAAGCAAAGATGCATAAGCTAGAGTTTCTGCAGCACCCCAATTGAGTGGCATTTCACCTGTTTGCATCTTCACGCGATCTTCGATCACTTTCTGAACTTGACGCTGTAATACAAAACCTTCTGGTAATGTATTCATTTTCAAACCAAGTTCTTTTAGACGATCGATGCTAAAAGTTGTATCCCAAATATCTGTGTATTCATGACCTAAATATGGCGACCAATCTACAAACATTTTTTTGTTTGGTTCACGAACTAAAGCATTGGCAACATGATTACCTGCTTCTAAGTCAGAGCGATAACCTTCAACCATGGCATCAGCACTTGCACGATCAAGCACTTTTTCTTGAACCAATTGATCAGCATACAACGTACGTGTTGTTGCTTTCTTGTTGATCACTTGATACATCAATGGTTGAGTTGCAGATGGTTCATCCGCTTCGTTATGACCACGACGACGGTAGCAGAACAAGTCTAAGATGACATCTTTACGGAAAGTATGACGGAAATCATGTGCAAGCTGAGTTACGAAAATCACAGCTTCAGGATCATCGCCATTCACATGGAAAATCGGCGCCTGAATCATCTTCGCAACGTCAGTACAATACTCTGTAGAACGTGTATCGCGCGGATCAGAAGTTGTGAAGCCCACTTGGTTATTGATCACGATGTGAACGGTACCGCCCACTGTGTAACCACGTGTTTGTGACATTTGGAAGGTTTCTTGGTTTACACCTTGACCCGCAAATGCAGCATCACCATGTACAATCACTGGAAGAACGTCATCGCCGCCAATATCTTTACGACGAACTTGACGTGCACGAACCGAACCTTCAACAACCGGGCCAACGATCTCTAAGTGCGATGGGTTAAACGCCAATGCTAAGTGAACTTCGCCACCCGGAGTCATTACGTTTGAAGAGAAACCTTGGTGATACTTAACGTCACCAGAACCTTTTTTATGTAGGCTCTTGCCTTCAAATTCACCAAAAAGATCCGCTGGATTTTTACCCATGATGTTCACAAGAAGGTTGAGACGACCACGGTGTGGCATCCCGATCACAACTTCTTTACAACCGACACTGCCTGCACGTTGAATGATTTCATTCATCATTGGAATAAAAGACTCACCGCCTTCTACACCAAAACGTTTTGCACCAACGAATTTATTACCAAGATATTTCTCTAAGCCTTCCGCAGCGGTTAAACGCTCAAGAAAACCTTTTTTCTGATCATTGGTAAAGTTGAATTTACCACGAGCACCTTCCAAACGTTGTTGAATCCAACGCTTTTCTTTGGTATCAACGATATGCATGTATTCTGCACCGATTGAAGAGCAGTAAATTGCTTCCATGGATTCAACCATTTCAGACAATGTTGCTTCTGCTTTACCAATTGCGAGGTTACCTGTATTAAATACAGTATCTAAATCAGACTTGGTTAAACCGTGTGCAGATAAATCAAGATCTGGAACTTCTTCGCGTTTCGCAAGGCCTAATGGATCAAGTTTGGCTTTTTGATGACCACGGTTACGATAAGCAGCAATCAGTTGTAATACACCAATTTGACGACGCTCATGTTCTGTACTTACAGTGCTTTGTACAACAGGTTGAACTCGGTTTGAATTACGACCCAAAAGGAGGAATTGCTCGCGCACACTGCCGTGTGGTTGATCACCTTTAGGGTATTTATCGAAATATTCACGCCAATCCTCTGACACTGAGGTTGGAGAAGTTAGGTACTGTTCGTAAAGCTCTTCAATATACGCTGCACTATCAGCGGAAAGTTCAGTGTCAAGACGCAGTGCGTCAGCAACTTCTTGCATTTTTGGACCCATTTCCTATTGCAAAAAATAATACAGGTTGCCTTTTAAGCACACCCATGATTCATAGTATCAAATTGGTAACATGACACTACTACTCAAGATCATCCAACCTTGAGACATTATCACTACACATCAGGAGTATTCCTTTTGATGTAATAAATGAGCTATGCACTTTCAATTCAAAGCACATAACTCATCCTTATACTCGATAAAATCGAGCAATTTTTTGCAAACCATTTTAGAAAAATTAACAAAAATATTAACTTTTCTAAATTGACTTTAACCCAAACTATACCCATACAATTGGTAAGCATTAGAGCGATATAACATCAGGAATATGCTTATTTTTTGCTTCGGGTCGTGGCAGAAATCGTAACATGTTCTCATGTACGAATTGATTTTTTTGACACATACCATCTATAAAGCAGCGAAATACACATTCTTAATTATATTCTAATATACCGCCCTTTTTATAATTGTTGCACCCTTATCGACCAAAGTTAAAGATTTTCTACAATTCTTGCACAAACATTATGCAGAGCGCCTAAAAATAGATCATTCATTTTTCCTATTCATCCAAGTCATTTTTATTAAGCTCAAAATTTATAAATTTCAACACTCAATAATATTTTTTAAGGACTCGATAATAAGCCTTGCACCCCCCAACACAAAAAAGGATTTAAACAAAATAAAAAAGGGAACTTTTAAAAAGTTCCCTTTTCACATGTCAGAAAACTGTATTAACCAGCTTGGTCTAACAACATATTACGAATGTGACCAATTGCCTTCGTCGGGTTTAAACCTTTAGGACAAACTGATACACAGTTCATGATCCCTTTACAACGGAACAAAGAGAATGGGTCGTCTAAACGAGCCAAACGCTCTTGTGTTGCGGTATCACGAGAGTCAATGATAAAGCGATAAGCATTTAGCAATGCAGATGGTCCGAGGAATTTATCAGGGTTCCACCAGAATGATGGGCATGATGTTGAACAACATGCACATAGAATACATTCATACAAACCATCAAGATGTTCACGATCTGCTTGAGACTGTAAACGCTCTTTTGCTGGTGCAGGCTGATTGTTAATCAAGAACGGTTGGATCTTGTCATATTGATCATAGAACTGGTTCATGTCTACAACCAAATCTTTTACCACTGGTAAACCAGGTAAAGGACGGATCACAATCTTCTCTGGTAAATCGTTCAAATTCCACAAGCACGCTAAACCATTTTTACCATTGATGTTCACACCATCCGAACCACAAATACCTTCACGGCAAGAGCGACGGAATGTTAATGACTCATCTTGTACTTTCAACGCAAGTAACGCATCAAGCAACATACGGTGCTTATCGGTTAACTCAAGTTTGAAAGTTTGCATGTACGGCGCTTTATCCTTATCAGGATCATAGCGGTAGATTTCGAATGTACGAGTACCTCTACTCATCTTTGTTCTCCCGATTAGAATGTACGTGGCTTAGGTTCAATTGCTTCAACCGTTAATGGGCTGAAACGTACCGGCTTATATTCAAGACGGTTGTCTGATGAATACCATAAAGTATGCTTCATCCACTCATCATCACGGCGACCGTATGAATAAGTTGGGTGATCAGGTGCTAACTCATAGTCAACAACTGTATGCGCACCACGACATTCTTTACGTGCAGCAGCAGAAATTAGAGTCGCCTTTGCAACTTCATACAAGTTTTCAACTTCCAATGCTTCAACACGTGCTGTGTTAAATACTTTAGATTTGTCTTTCAAATGAATGTTACGAACACGTGGCTCAATCGCAAGAATTTCTTTTACGCCTTTATCAAGCAATGCTTGAGTACGGAATACACCTGCGTGATCTTGTACGATGTCACGGATTGCATCAGCAACTTCTTGCGCATTTTCACCCGTGGTTGAATCATCTAACTTACGAATACGCTTTAATGTGTTTTCCAACACATCAGTCGGAAGCGGTTGATAGTCATCACCATGATGTTTAGTCACGTAGTCAATGATGTGTTCACCCGCTGCTTTACCAAATACCACAAGGTCAAGCAATGAGTTTGTACCTAAACGGTTTGCACCATGTACTGATACGCAAGAACATTCACCGATCGCATAGAAACCTTTTACTGGTTTCACATAGTCACGTGTACCTTTATAAGAATACTCTTTGGTATCTTTATTATAGTGCGCAGAGAATTCACCCTCTTCAACACCGTGTGGTACAACCACTTGACCATGAATATTCGTAGGAATACCACCCATTTGATAATGGATTGTTGGTACAACTGGAATTGGCTCTTTGGTACAGTCAACGTTTGCGAACTTCTTACCAATCTCAAATACAGATGGTAGACGTTTCATAATCGTTTCAGCACCCAAATGCGTCATATCTAACAAGATATAATCCGCCTTAGGACCACAACCACGACCTTCTT
This sequence comes from Acinetobacter sp. WCHA39, assembly GCF_002165385.1. NCBI lineage: Bacteria > Pseudomonadati > Pseudomonadota > Gammaproteobacteria > Moraxellales > Moraxellaceae > Acinetobacter > Acinetobacter sp. WCHA39. Next base: position 96,882 of record NZ_NHRP01000001.1, on the reverse strand, counting down.
TAATTTCTTGGTCCATTGAACGTGATACAAAGTCACGTGGCGCCAAGTCTTTTAAAGTTGGAGCATAACGTTCCATGAATGGTTCGCCGTCTTTGTTACGAAGGATACCACCCTCACCACGACAACCTTCAGTTAACAATACGCCCGCACCCGCAACACCCGTTGGGTGGAATTGCCAGAATTCCATATCTTGTAATGGAATACCTGCGCGAGCAGCCATACCAAGACCATCACCAGTGTTGATATAAGCATTGGTTGATGCACGATAAACACGACCAGCACCACCAGTAGCAAATAAAGTCGCTTTCGCTTGGAATACTGCAATATTACCTGTTTCTTGGTCAATTGCGGTTACACCAAGAACATCACCTGCTTCGTTACGGATTAGGTCTAATGCAATCCATTCAACGTAAAACTGAGTACCCATTTTTACGTTACTTTGATACAAAGTATGAAGTAATGCATGACCTGTACGGTCAGCAGCAGCACACGCACGTGGTACAGCTTTTTCACCGTAGTTTGCAGAGTGACCACCAAATGGACGCTGATAGATCGTACCATCTTCGTTACGGTCAAACGGCATACCTAAGTGTTCAAGCTCATAAACAACTTTTGGCGCTTCACGTGTCATGAACTCGATTGCGTCCTGATCGCCTAACCAATCCGAACCTTTAACCGTGTCATAGAAGTGATAATGCCAGTTATCTTCTTGCATGTTACCTAACGATGCACCAATACCGCCTTGAGCAGCAACAGTATGCGAACGTGTCGGGAATACTTTGGTCAATACTGCAACTTTTAAACCAGCTTGAGCAAGTTGGTAAGAAGCACGCATACCAGAACCACCACCACCAACAATAACTGCATCGAAAGTGAGGTTTTGAATATTTGAATAATCTTCTTTAGGGTTAATTGCGCCCATGATCTCTTCCTATCAATTTGCCCAGAAAATCTGGATACCCCAGATTGCGTACACGAACACTGAAATAATGACAGCTGTAGTGAGTACAAGGCGTAAACCTGAAGCCGAAGAACCCATTTGACGAGTCGTTACATAATCAGTAAAGACTTGCCACATACCAATCCAAGCATGAGCAACAAGTGACAATACTGCCAATAAAGAGAAAATCTTCATTGGTAGAGTCAACATAAAGCCAGCCCACTGTTCGTAACCGAATCCGCTATTACACAAGATCCAACCGAACATCACCACAGTGTAAGCAGCCAAAACTACAGCACTGACACGTTGGATATACCAATCGCGAGAACCTGAACCTGTTAAACCTGTAGCACTTTTCATCAGAACATAATCCATACAAATGCCGCGAGAATACCAATCGCAGACAAGATCAATGAAATAGTAGCTGCGATACGACCGCTTTGAAGTTCCTCAGCAAAACCGAGATCAGCAAGTAAATGCTTTACCCCAGCAATGAAGTGAAAAATTAAGCCAGCTACAAATACCCATACGATAAAACGTACACAGATATTTCCGAAAACGACATTTTTAACGTAGTCAAATCCTTCTGGTGAAGATAAAGATTTATCCAAAATCCACAAAAGAACAGCGACTAATAAGAAAACGATTACACCTGATAAACGGTGTAGAATTGATGCAATAGCCACGGGTGAGCGTAAATTTACCGCTAACACCTGACCCATGGACAAATTGACAGGTCTGTTGCTTTTCACAGCGGGCATCCTGTAGGTAGAAACTCCATCTGGAGTTTGTTTGAATTAATTCAAAGGAAAGCTGGCATAGTCAGGCAAGCATAATGCACGCCTAACCTATATAACGACAACGAATTATAAAACGTGAAATATCAAAATACAAACAATCAGTTTTCGCTTTAGTCGAAAATCCAATGAAATAAGAATCATTCACATTTAATGCGTGTTTAAGCTGCGTTGGAAACAGCAATAAAACCCAATATATTACTGTTATATAAAAATAAAATATAAGTTATTATTTTTTAGTTTACTAAATTTTTTGTCAAAATTATTTCTAATATATTTCAATAACACTCCACTTAATGTCTAAAAATTAATCAAAAAATACAATCTTAAATATAGGCGAAAATAATATCCCTCATTTATATATTAAATATCAGGGATCAATAATCTGTTTCCTCACACCAATTAGCCACAAAAAATAAGCTATTTTTTATACAGTTAATCGCACCATAATGAATCAATTATGACTCAATATATAAAACTTTTAATCTATTTTTTAATGGATAGTTAATTCTAAACCCTGAGATATATAGGCTTTTGAATTGTGGTAAGTATTTATTTTTTAAGCACCAAAATATAACTCGGATAAAAATTTACTTACAATTGTACTGGTGCTTCATTTTTTTTATGCACCTCAAACCTGATTTGACATATCATACTCGACCGATGCTGTGATTTTACTCAATTTTTTCTTTGATACTAAATGACTAGTTGACTGCAATAACGTTATTTTTTATCCCTAAGTATAATTGACAAAATTTTAGTAGCCACTAATCTTATAGCAAATTTTGACACCGTCTGATTCGCACATGACAAGATTAGGATTTCGAGTCAGATAATCATTCACCAGGACAGGAGATCTATTGAATGTCTGCAGCAACTGGCAAAAAAGCCGTATTACAGCTTGATGGCAAAGAAATTGAATTACCAATTTACAGCGGCACATTGGGCCCAGATGTAATTGACGTTAAAGATGTATTAGCATCTGGTCATTTTACTTTCGATCCTGGTTTTATGGCGACAGCTGCTTGCGAATCTAAGATCACATTCATTGATGGTGACAAAGGTGTGTTATTACACCGTGGCTATCCGATTGATCAATTAGCGACTCAAGCAGACTATTTAGAAACTTGCTACTTATTATTAAATGGCGAGCTTCCAAATGCTGAACAGAAAGCAGAATTTGATGCTAAAGTTCGCAACCACACTATGGTTCATGACCAAGTAAGCCGTTTCTTCAATGGTTTCCGTCGTGATGCTCACCCTATGGCAATCATGGTTGGTGTAGTAGGTGCATTATCTGCGTTTTATCACAACGGTTTAGACATCGAAGATGTTAACCATCGTGAAATTACTGCAATTCGCTTAATCGCGAAAATCCCTACGCTTGCAGCGTGGAGCTACAAGTACACTGTAGGTCAACCATTCATTTACCCACGTAATGACTTAGGTTATGCAGAAAACTTCTTGCACATGATGTTTGCTACGCCTGCTGATCGTGACTACAAAGTAAATCCTGTTCTTGCACGTGCAATGGATCGTATCTTTACGCTTCATGCTGACCACGAGCAAAATGCATCTACGTCTACAGTTCGTCTTGCTGGTTCTACTGGTGCGAACCCATATGCATGTATCTCTGCTGGTATCTCTGCACTTTGGGGACCTGCTCACGGTGGTGCAAACGAAGCTGTACTTAAAATGTTAGATGAAATTGGTAGCGTTGAAAACGTTGCTGAATTCATGGAAAAAGTAAAACGTAAAGAAGTGAAGCTTATGGGCTTCGGTCACCGCGTTTACAAAAACTTTGACCCTCGCGCTAAAGTAATGAAGCAAACTTGTGACGAAGTTCTTGAAGCATTAGGCATCAACGATCCACAATTGCAGCTTGCTATGGAACTTGAGCGTATTGCATTGAACGACCCGTACTTCGTAGAGCGTAAGCTTTACCCGAACGTAGACTTCTACTCAGGTATCATCTTAAAAGCGATTGGTATCCCAACAGAAATGTTTACTGTAATTTTCGCTCTTGCACGTACTGTTGGTTGGATCAGCCACTGGTTAGAAATGCACAGCGGTCCTTACAAGATCGGTCGTCCACGTCAGCTTTACACAGGCTCGACTCAACGCGACATCAAACGTTAATTTTATTTTTAAAATTAATGTTAAAAAAGCTGCCAAATGGCAGCTTTTTTATGCACAAAAAATAGAAATATCTTAACGCCCCCAATCTATATCTTTTGCATAAGGTTCGACCATTTTAATCCGCTTGATATTTTCTTTTTCAATTTGAGTTAGACGTGTATCCACATTGGTATAGCAAGGCATATACCAATCATATTGCGAAAATGTAGTTGCCCAATTTTTGTTCTGAAAAGCATAACCATGACGTGCATAAATCTCATTACGCATATATTGCAACTGCCCTAAAGGCACTTGTAAATCAGCATCTTTCAACAAACGCACCGAAGCATCAGGAAATTCCCCTTGCCCTTTTGCATATTTACATTGCTGTGCATTTAAACTAAAAAATTTAGGTTTTACCGTTTGACTTACAGACAACCATTGCGCTTCAATCGGTGAAGTATTCCCCTTATAATTCAATACGAATCGACCAACATCCACACCTTGCCCAACCTCATTCAAGGTTAATGTATAATTTGAATCAGTTTGCTTAATTTTCCCTTTAAAATTTAGTTGCTTACCATTCAAAACACTATAACCATTAACATCATTACCTTTTTGCTGCATAAACAAAGAAATTTTTTGTTCATTGTTATACAACCCTGTCCATGAAGGTGCTATTTGAGCGGGCTGTGCTAAAGTCAGCGGAGTGCTTGATAAAATAGCAATCGCAATTAATAATTGTTTAGGCTTATTCATTTTAATGTTCTCATCTAAAAAGACTATTTAAATTATTTTGCTTGCACAGCATATCAGTGATCAATATTTATGTGGAAAATACTCAACCGATTCTCTCAATTGATCATCATATTAGTTTTCGGCTATCTATCTTGGTTAATGCTTAAAATCTGCCTGAATTATTTCCCTTGGTCGGATAGCACCAATTTTTTAGTTCTTAAGCAAGATGTCGTACACTCTCAGCCTTGGCGCTTTGCATTTCAAACTCATGTTATCACTAGCAGCTTGGTATTATTGGCGGGTTTTACCCAATTCTCAAATTCAATTCGTAACAACACACCACGTTTACATCGCTATGCGGGCTGGCTTTATATTATTGCAACACTTGGAGCCGCCTTGCCTAGCGGCTTCATTCTTGCAATCTCAGCAAATGGAGGTCTAAGTACTCAAATCTGCTTTGTCATTCTTGGATTATTATGGGGAACAAGTACCCTATTTGCACTTTATTATGCTTTTGAAAAAAAATGGATTGCACATCGTAACTGGATGATTCGAAGTTTTGCTTTAGCATTATCTGCATTAAGCTTAAGAACATGGAAACTTGCACTTTACCAAATTCAACCCTATTGGGATTGGCTTACACCAATCCACATTTATCAGCTTGAAGCATGGCTGGGCTGGACGATCAATGTATTAATTGCTGAAATGGTTATTTATTGGCTAACTTTTCGTAAAAAATCTTTTTAGATCTCATCTTCTTCTAAGGCACGTAACAAGGTTGCACTGATACCATCTGCACGTAACCATGCCAATTCATAACTCGCCTTCGCCAAAGCCAGCACACGTCGCTCAAACTCATCCCAAATGGGTTTAACCTGTGACTCTGTAATACCAAGCCCACTATCATGTGCCAAATGCTTATTCTTCTCGCAAATTTTCAAAGCATGATACAACTTCCGCCCTGTCGTTGCTGTCTCTAAGACACGAATATGTTTACTGTGAATAAAACCTTCAATATGTTGAAGATTCGCATGAGGTAGCAAAGGTACTAATATTTGATTCAATTGTGCATCCAATCGCCTCCAAACCATGAGTCTTTGCTCAGACGTGTAGGTGTTCCACTGAATCACTTCATGATTAAAACGTCGACAACCACGACAAACCAGATCACCAAATACCGTTGAGCAACGTCCTGCACAGGGGGTCAATGATGGAATTCGACGATCGTTACTCAAAACCAACTCCTTTAAAACCATATTTGTTTTATGGCTTTCTCGCTTATTTTCAGATTTCACGCTAAAATGTGCGCCTTATTTTTCTATCTTAATACATTTGGAGTTATCCATGAACGCTACTGTAGAACAGCTTGCACCTGTAGAACAGCAAGCGACCAATAATTGGGTTGTTGCGGCGCTATATCAATTTAAAGAAGTTTCAGATGCAGCAGACCTGCAACAACGTCTTTTGAACTTAGTGAAGAGCATCAATTTATGTGGAACTCTGATTGTAGCGTCTGAAGGAATTAATGGAACTGTTGCTGGCGACCGTGCCGCGATTGATACCGTTCATCAATTCCTTTTAAACGAAGGTTTCAATGCAATGGAATATAAAGAGTCTGAAAGCTCTGAAAAACCATTCCGTAAAATGAAAATTAAACTTAAAAATGAAATTGTCACTTTAGGTGTCGACGTTAAGCCACGTGATTTAGTTGGCCACTATCTTGATCCTAAAGAGTGGAATGATCTGATTAGTCGTGATGACGTGATCCTGATCGACACTCGTAATGACTATGAATACAAAGCGGGTACATTTAAAGGTGCGATTGATCCGAAAACTGAAAGTTTCCGTGAATTTCCGGAATATGTAAAACAAAACCTTGAACAACATAAAGACAAAAAAATTGCGATGTTCTGTACGGGCGGTATTCGTTGCGAGAAATCAACTTCTCTCCTTCTTCAAGAAGGCTTTAATGAAGTTTATCATCTCAAAGGCGGTATTTTAAAATATCTAGAAGAAACCCCTGCCGAAGAAAGTATGTGGGAAGGTGAATGCTTTGTATTTGATGGTCGTACTGCGGTGACTCACGGCGTTGCAGAAGGTGAAAATATTAAGTGTCACGCTTGTGGATGGCCACTTACTAAGGTTGAAGCTGAATTACCAAGCTATGAACACGGTGTGTCTTGTGTTTACTGTATTGATAAAACTACGGATAAACAAAAAGCTGGCTTCCGTATGCGTCAGTCACAAATTGCAGCGGCAAAACGCAAACGCCTATAAATAAGTATAAAGATTTAATCAAAAGCCTTAGCTCAAACTAAGGCTTTTTTTTTATTTTAATCATCAAAATTATTAACCAATACATCATTGAGAGTTATCTAGACAAGCATTATTCTAACCCCTAACTCACAAATCACATTTAGGCGCTATGGGACTGGAAGGCTGGGTATTATCCATCATGGAGAAACTAGGATACTTGGGTATCGCATTTTTAATGTTTCTTGATAATATTTTCCCACCAATTCCATCCGAAATCATTATGCCATCCGCAGGCTATACTGTGGCAAAAGGTGAACTGACTTTAATCGGAGTGATTATTGCTGGTAGTATCGGCTCACTTCTAGCCGCGGCATTACTGTATTGGATTGGTAGAAAGATCCCGCAACACCACCTTTTTACTCTTGTCGAACGCTACGGAAAATACCTACGTATTAGTGTTGCTGATCTTGAAAAATCATTGGCTTGGTTTGAAAAATATGGGCATAGGATCGTTTTTTTTGGTCGTATGGTACCTGCAGTTCGCTCTTTAATTAGTATCCCAGCAGGTATGAGCAAAATGCCTTTTAGTAAGTTCATGGCTTACAGTGCTGCAGGTACAATTCTTTGGACCACTCTTCTTGCCTATGTTGGTTATCATTTTAGTGAAAATCCAGCATTGATGAGTGCTATTACACAGCGTATTGGCACTATTATTTTAGCTATTGCAATAGCATACGTACTTTGGTTCTTAATCAAAAAATTCTATTTATCAAAAAAATAGTAGATGACATTTTCAACTCTATTTAAATGGATACTGAGGTTCAAATAATGCAACATGATTTTTGGCATGACAAATGGCAAAACAATAATATTGGTTTTCATCAAGACCAACCTCACGCCCTACTCACCCAATATTTTAGATCATTAGATTTAAAGCCTCATGCTCGTATTTTTGTTCCACTTTGTGGTAAAAGTTTAGATATAAGCTGGCTAATCAATCAGGGTTATCAAATAGTTGGTATTGATCTTAGCCCTATTGCAATCCAAGATCTTATTTCAAATTTAGGATTGAGCTTTAAAGAGGCATAATCAGGTGAATTGACTCACTATCAACATCCTCAAATTGAATTATTCGTTGGTGATTTTTTCCAGTTAACAGCACAACAACTTGGTGATGTAGATGCTGTTTATGATCGAGCTGCCCTAATCGCTCTTCCACCGCAAATGCGAAGCCAATACACACAACATTTGTTAGACATTACAAAACAAGCACCTCAGCTATTAATTAGCCTTGAATATGATCAAAACTCACTTAAAGGACCACCATTCTCCGTTTCTGAACATGAATTAACTGAGCACTATGCAACGCATTATCAAATTAAATTATTGGAAACAATAACAGAGAATCTTAAGGGTAAAGTAATCGCCTATGAAAATGTTTGGTCTCTGGGCAAATCACCACAAATAGATTAAATAGCGAAGAGAAATATAAAAGCATTGAATAGTGATCTCCACTTGATGCTTCCTCAATCACAAAAACCTTAACTCCCAAACGAGATATAAAAAACGTCCTCTAAAGGACGTTTAATATTTAATTTGGTGTCAAATTATGCATTACTTTTGTAACTGCATAAGATGTAGCATCACGCTGGCGTGTGATACATAAGATAAATTTCGTTCAAATTATCAGGAATTTCTTCTGCTAATTCATCCATCAATTGACCATTGCGGCGGAAAGATTCCATTTGTGGATCTTCTTCATCAATGCCACTAAACACCATAATTGGTAAAGTTAAATCAACCAATTGTTCTTCAAACTCTGGAGCAAACCATGCCTCTTCATTTAAGAACATTGCATCAACAAAACCAACGCTCCAATCACCTAAACTTGAATCAACATCTGCTTCTTCAATTTCAAAAGGGAATTCAATTCCGTTTTCATTGGCTAAATCTTGGCGAATAGACTCTAACCAAGCTTTGATTTGTTCAATGATTTCACTAGGAACTTTCTTTTGATTACTCTCAAAAAGCTCATCCAACCAACGATCAAATTTTGGACCAACCGCAATAGCACACAAAAAGCCATGAGTCGCTGCAAAATCTAAACCGTGCTCATTTTGATCACCGTCAAGAAAATTACTCAATAAGTCTAAATCTAATGTGCTCATTTTATGATCCAAATTTTAAATACACGGCAACAGCATAACATTTTCAAACATAAAGTCTTAGCAATTTTGCTTCACTTTAGTCATCCAAATCATCGTCGTCGAAATCATAATCGAAATCTTTTAATTCTCGTTCTAAACGGCGTTGAGCGAGTAGATCATCAATCAAACGGCGCTTTTCTAATGATTCTTTGGCACTGATTTTGCCTGATGACTCATCAAAACCAACATCATCCTCACCGTAGTTATCATCATCTAATTCGAAATCTGTAGAAGACACTAACAGTACCTCTAAATGAAAAAATATAAATGGGTCTAGCCGCTATTTATCGGTCTTATCAGACCTTGTCAAGTTTTATTTGATTTTTTTACTATAAAATGGTGTTTTGTACTTTTTTTCATCGTTTTTTTTGTGTATTTATATTCTAACAATTGTACAAATGAAAAAATTCTTGAATAGGAATTCTCTGCTTGAAAAATTATGACACATCCCAATATCTAAGAAACTACAGTTCAATCCAACCTATTTTTTATTTAAAGCTAGCGGATCAAATCCAAAACATTCCTCGTGAATTGTGCTATCATGCACGGTTTTTCACCGCCACAGATTCAACAAAAGAGTAAGCAAAGATGAGCGATATGAATTCCCCTACTTCGCAAGTAGCGGCTCTGATTAGCCGAGGCAAAGAACAAGGTTACTTAACTTACGCTGAGGTTAACGATCATCTACCAGACTCAATTACGGAAAGTGAGCAGATTGAAGACATCATCCAGATGCTTCAAGACGTTGGTATTCCAGTGCATGAACGTGCGCCAGAAACTGATGACACCATGTTTGGTGAATCTACTGAAGCTGCGGACGAAGTCGCTGAAGAAGAAGCTGCTGCCGTACTCGCATCGGTTGAAAGCGAGCCTGGTCGTACCACTGACCCTGTACGTATGTACATGCGTGAAATGGGGACAGTTGAACTTTTAACGCGTGAAGGCGAAATTAGCATTGCAAAACGTATCGAAGAAGGTATTCGTGACGTTTTACATTCAATTGCTTATTGGCCAAATGCTGTTGAAGTCGTTTTACAAGAATATAATGACTTTTTAACAGGTGAGCGTCGTCTTGCCGATATTCTTTCTGGCTATTTAGACCCAGAAACTGATGATGACATTCCAGAAGTACTGGAAGAAGAAGCAGAACTTGAAGAAGCTGAAAGCGCTTCACCTGCGACGAAAGATGTAAAACTTGACGATGATGACGAAGACGAAGAATCTGAAGGTGATGATGATTCTGAAGGTGATTCAGGTCCAGATCCTGAAATCGCCAAAGTTCGTTTTTCTGAACTAGAAGCTGCTTGGAATGATACAAAAGCAATTGTAGCAAAACATGGTCGCAATAGTGACGAAGCAAAAGCTGCACTAGAAGCTTTAGCTGCTGTCTTTATGATGTTCAAATTCACACCACGTTTATTTGACATCATTTCAGAAATGATTCGTGGCACACATGAGCAAATTCGTACCAACGAACGTGAAATCATGCGTTATGCAGTGCGTCGTGGTCGTATGGATCGTAATCAATTCCGTACAACCTTCCCTGAACAAGAGTCAAATCCAGCTTGGTTAGATGAACAAATCGCGAAAGCCCCTACTGAAACCAAAGCACATTTAGAAAAAGTGCGCCCTGACGTATTGGCATTCCAACAGAAAATTGCCGATATTGAGAAAGACCTTGGTTTGAACGTAAAAGATATCAAAGATATCTCTAAACGTATGGCAGTTGGTGAAGCGAAAGCACGTCGTGCCAAGAAAGAAATGGTTGAAGCAAACTTACGTTTGGTTATTTCAATTGCGAAGAAATACACTAACCGTGGCTTACAATTCCTTGATTTGATTCAAGAAGGCAACATCGGTTTGATGAAGGCTGTAGACAAGTTTGAATATCGTCGTGGTTATAAATTCTCGACTTATGCAACTTGGTGGATTCGTCAGGCGATTACTCGTTCAATCGCCGATCAAGCGCGTACTATTCGTATTCCAGTCCACATGATTGAAACGATTAACAAGATCAATCGTGTATCACGTCAACTTCTTCAAGAAATGGGACGTGAACCGACACCTGAAGAATTAGGTGAGCGTCTTGAAATGGACGAGGTTAAGGTTCGTAAAGTACTTAAAATCGCAAAAGAACCGATTTCGATGGAAACACCGATCGGTGATGATGAAGATTCGCATCTTGGTGACTTCATTGAGGACTCAAACATCACATCTCCAGTCGATGCTGCGACCTCAGAAGGTTTAAAAGAAGCGACACGTGAAGTGCTTGAAAACTTAACAGAACGTGAAGCTAAAGTCTTAAAAATGCGTTTTGGTATCGATATGCCAACCGACCATACTTTAGAAGAAGTAGGTAAACAGTTTGACGTAACACGTGAACGTATCCGTCAGATTGAAGCGAAAGCGTTACGTAAACTTCGCCACCCTTCTCGCTCTGAACATTTACGTTCATTCTTGGAAAACGACTAATCTTTGAGAAATCTTGTGCTAGACCAATGCATGGTATTGGTTTAGCGCAGGACTTGAAGTTCAACACTTCATCCCCATCTAGTGATTAGATCATAAGCGCCTGCACTGATGCAGGCGTTTCAAATTAAAGAGGTTGCTCATGTTAGACCGCACTCCTTCTCGTGAATTACAAGAACATCTTTGGGTTTTCCCGATGGACTATCCAATCAAATTGATTGGTAATGCAGGGGATGAACTTCGAGTGGCTGTTGTTGATATTTTGCAGAAGCACTTCCCTGAATTCGATGGTGGTACAGTAAAAGTACAACCTTCACGTACAGGTAAATACCACTCTTTAACCGCACAATTACGCTTTGAAGAGTTAGAACAAGTTCATGCGCTATATGCTGATCTTGCAGCCTGTCCTTTAATTAAGACAGCGCTTTAATACAATATAGGGATATACAATATATCCCTATATTTTTCGCAATATACAAATAATTATAATCAGCGACAATTTGTAATGTTTTTGTTACTATAATAGCCATATATTACTAGGAGTAACAATAAGTGCAACAAACAACCCTTCTGTTCTGTATTATTTCAACGTCTTTCCTCGTTGGTTGTGAAAAATTATCTTTTAATTCTGCTAAATGTAATAGTGAGGATACTCGTAAACTAGTCATCGAACTTATAAATAAAGATATTGATCAATTAACATCAGAACAAGTTAAAACACTTATCAATACTCAAAATATAACCCTAGATATGGGAAAAGTCAGAAGTACAATTAAACAATTTGATATTACAGTTAATGATGTCAGAACTAACAACTCAGACCCTAATAGTAAAAAAGAATTTTGTGCGGCTGAACTAGATATTAAGATCCCATCACAGATTATAGATGCTGCGAATGAAAGTCGAAAGCTATCAGACGAAACAGATATTGCACAGCAGGCTGTTTTAGATGATCTTAAATTCGAATTAAACCAATTAAAACACGAATTAGAATATTCAGTTCAACCCACAGATGACGCAAAGAAAATCTATGTCTCTTTAGAAAATCAGAATCTTATTTCAAATTTTGTTGCAAAAATCACTATTGACTCTCTCACTAAAGCTGCTAAACAAAGTGCTAAACAGCAAGCTGAACAAGCAGAAGCAGAAGCGGCTCAAGCACAAGCACAGGCTGAAACTGAATATGCACAATTACGTATAAACGAAGCTCAACAACAAATTGATGCCGCAAACGCGAATCTTAATTTAGTTTGGAATGCAACAACCAAAGAGATTCGTAGTCAATTATTAGATAGCCAAAAAACATGGTTAAAAAAACGTGAACTCGAATGCAAACTACAAGGTAATAATGCCGAATATGGTGAAGAAGAAATCACTACCCTTAACTGTGAAACAGAAATGACAAACTCTCGAGTGGATCAATTAAAACAAGCTATTTATCAACTTGATTCTAATTATTAACCTATTTCCCTTACACTAAAGATATTGGAATTTTTTATGAAAAAACTCGTATTACTTAGCTGCCTGTTTGGCCTCCCTATACTACACGGATGTTCATTTACGGGTCAAAAGCATCTTAAATGTGATGATCCTAATGCTATTGTATTACTACAGAAAAACCTACAAGAACAATTAGAGAAAAAACTTGATATAGGATTAAAAGATTTAATCAAGAAAAATCTTTTGGAAGATGTAGATACAAGTAAACTTCGAGTATCAGCTAAATCTATCCAGTTTAATTTAATGGATAGTCGTACCAATCATATTGATCCAGATAGTCCCAAAACAGAATGTGCAATTGATTTAACAGCCACAATCCCATCAGATATTATTAAAAAATCTGACAGTGTCCGTAATATTGCTAATACATCAAATACAGAAGACCAAGCACAAAAATTAGAACTTGATTTTACTCAAAGTAAAGCAAAAATCACTTTGGACTATATCTTACAGCCTTCTGACAAAGGTGATAAAATTTTTGCAACTATTACCAACTCAGACAAACTTACTACGCTTCTTTCGGACACGCTATTTTATGCATTTATTAAACCACAAGTAGATAGTGGGAAAATTGGCTTTAATGGTCAACAACATGAACCTGATACTCAATATTCTAATGAAGAATATTACGAATAAATTCATAAATTTTTTTGAAATAGAATTTCATAGCTTTTATAGAGTTATGAGAATCTATTTCGAAACAAAAAAATATCTTTTAATACCCATTTTAAATACAATAATCTAGAATCAAATGAATCTATCTATTCCTATGGATATTTTAAGCCCTCAAGTTAATACTCCCTCCTTAATCATTCGTTGTTTCAATGATCTACAAGACTACACAGCTCGTTTTGAAGCAATGAAAGACTTCACAACTCATCGTGATGAAACCACACCCGATGAAGTTTGGTTATTACAACATCAAGATGTTTTGACTCAAGGGCAAGCAGGCAAAGCTGAACATATCCTTACGCACAGCAGCCTTCCAGTTGTCCATACTGATCGCGGGGGACAGGTCACTTGGCATGGTAAGGGTCAACTCGTTGCCTATTTCCTATTAGATTTAAACCGTTTGAAATGGCATGTTCGAACTCTAGTCAGCTTTGCTGAACAAGCCATGATTGACTTGCTGAAACAATACAACATTGACGCTTACGCTAAGCCTGATGCGCCAGGAGTCTATGTTGATGGTCGTAAAATCGGGTCTTTAGGTTTTAAAATTCGCCGTGGTCGTAGTTACCACGGTTTAGCCTTAAATATTGATTGTGATTTAACAGGCTTTCAAACCATTAATCCTTGTGGATACGCAGGTTTAGAAATGGTACGCTTGCAAGACTTGCTTGAAGATTACCCAAGCTTTGAGCAACTTTGTCATGATTTTATTCGCTATTTACAAAATACGAATTTCTTTCATGACCTTATAGTCAAATCTGAATAAACTACTTTTAAATTCCAAAGAAATAAATTAGAGTAATTACTCTAAATTTGCTTTTGCATAATTTTAACAAGGGATACGCGAGTGATTTCGACCAAAGCAGTGAAGCCCACTTTGCAATTTGCCTACGTAAAACTCATGATGGATGTCGTCGGTCGTGGTTTAGTAATGGCAAGCCAAGTGGATGACGAAGTACAACAGGAAGTCTCTAAATTTCCAGTTGGCTTTATACTTTCAATGAATGTTTTCCCAAATGGTCCTGCATTTATTGCACGAGTGACCGAAGAAAAACAATTAGAGCTTTTATCCAACTATAAAGGCAAACCTGATTTAACAATTACCTTCAAACATTTAACTCATGCTTTTCTGGTATTTTCTTTCCAAGAAAGTACTGCTCAAGCATTTGCCAATGACCGTATGATTGCTGATGGTGATGTTTCAAGCGCCATTCGCTTAGTGCGTTGTTTAAATAAAATGGAAGCGTTAATTCTACCTAAATTAATTGCCTCACTTGCTGTGAAACGTTATCCAGCTGAATTAACATTCAAAGAAAAATTCACTGGCGCAAAAAATATCTACCTCAAAGTCGCACAATCATATTTCAAACGGAGCGCATAACATGGCTAAGCCTTATTACGAATTTTTTTGTCCTGTAAAGGTAATTGCTGGTAATGCTGCGTTAGAGCATATCCCTTTTGAACTTGCGACTCTTGGTTCAAAACGCCCAATGATCATTACCGATAAAGGCGTACGTGCAAATGGTCTACTCAGCCCAATTGAAGCTGCTTTTAGCACAACAGATGCTGTAATTGGTGCAATTTTTGATGACGTTCCACCTGATTCAAGCCTGGAAGTAGTACGTGCAGCAGCACAACTGTATCGTGAAAAAAAATGTGATGCGATTATTGCGATTGGTGGTGGTTCGGTTATTGATACATCGAAAGCAACTAATATTTTAGTTTCAGAAGGTGGCGATGATTTATTGCAATACTCAGGTGCGCATAACCTACCAAAACCATTAAAACCATTTTTCGTGATTCCGACAACGTCTGGTACAGGTTCTGAAGCAACTATGGTTGCTGTCGTTTCTGATACGCAAAAAAATGTCAAACTTGCGTTTGCTTCTTATTACTTGATGCCACATGCTGCAATTCTTGATCCGCGCATGACACAAACATTGCCACCACACCTAACCGCAATGACAGGTATGGATGCACTAACTCACTGTGTTGAAGCTTATACATGCTTAGCAGCGAATCCTTTAAGCGATGCTTATGCAAGTGCTGGCATCAAGAAAATTAGTGAAAACTTATTCAAAGTTTTAGACAATCCAAGTGATGCACAAGGTCGTTTAGAGCTTGCTCAAGCATCAACTATGGCGGGAATCGCATTCTCTAATTCAATGGTAGGTTTAGTACACTCACTTGGTCATGCTCTGGGTGCGGTGGCTCACCTACCCCATGGTCTTTGCATGAACTTATTCTTGCCATATGTGCTTGAATACAACAAAGAAGTCAATGGTGCTAAGATTGGTGAATTATTGCTTCCACTTGCAGGTGCAGATATTTATGCACAGACACCTGCTCATCTGCGAGCCGAAAAAGCCATTACAACTATTTTAACCATGCGTGATCGTTTATTCACGCTTACTAAACTTCCACGCACTTTACGTGAAACGGGTAAAGTGACAGAAGCGCAGTTAGACGAAGTTGCTGAAAAAGCGTTAAATGATGGTTCAATCATTTACAACCCAAAAGAAGCGAATTTAGAAGATCTTCGTGCAATTTTGCAAAAAGCATGGTAATTCATTAAGTTAAATAAATAATTTAACTTTCAAAGCCCCGATATAATCTCGTTATCGGGGCTTTGCCATTTTAAATGAATCTTTATTCATCTATTTCTTTGGCGAATTGGCAAAAAAATTGCTAAAAGAAGCATAAAAGTACTGACAATTTATAATAAATTACGATAAATTGGCGCACTTCTTTTTTTGTAGCAGGGGTTATTTTTGTCTCAAATGACCCTTAAAACCATAGCTGATCTTTGATCAACGATTATGAGGATAACGCCGTTGACAAATATTTCTGGGACTCCATCGGTAGCTAAACTGCAAAAAACGCTAGGTCTCTGGCACATTATCATTATTGGTTTGGCTTATATTCAACCGATGACCTTGTTTGACACTTTCGGTCTGGTATCAGAAGAAAGTCATCACCACGTTCCTACCTCTTACATTGTGGCATTGATTGCGATTTTGTTTACATCGCTAAGCTATGGGCACATGATTCGCCGTTATCCATCTTCTGGATCGGCTTATACTTACGCTCAAAAATCAATCCACCCAAATGTTGGCTTTATGGTGGGGTGGTCTTCTTGGCTCGATTATTTACTATCACCGATGGTCAATATCATCTTGGCGGGAATCTATCTGGATGCCTTATTTCCAAATGTAAACCACTGGGTCTGGGTGATTATCCTGACTGCCTTTATGACTGGCATCAACCTGCGTGGCGCTCGTTTTGTTGCAAACTTTAATAGCTTGATTGTTTTAGTTCAACTGATCGTCATCGGTGTATTCACCTATTTGGTTTATAACAAACTACAAATGGGGTATAACGCAGAAGGTCCAATTACTGCAGAAACACGCTATCAACTTTGGAGCTTACAACCGTTCTGGAATGAGCTAACCTCTATTGGCGCGTTAATTACAGGTGCGACTTTACTGTGCTTTTCATTTACAGGTTTTGACTCGCTAAGCTCTCTAGCAGAAGAAACCAAAGATACTGAAAAGACCTTACCAAAAGCGATTTTCTTGACTGCATTATTCGCAGGTGTAATTTTTATTATCAGCACCTACTTTATGCAAATTTACTTTCCGAATGATCCTAAAACTTATTTTGAGGACGTCGCCGCAACCCAACCTGACATCCTGTTGCTGGTGGGTGGTTCGCTGTTCCAGTCCTATGTGCTTGCCTTTGCGATTGTGACGGTCATGGCATCAGGGATTTCTGCCCATGCAGGCGTATCACGTCTGATGTATGTGATGGGTCGGGACGGTGTGATTAACAAGAAAATCTTCGGCCATATTAGCCATAAAACATATACCCCATCTTATAATATTATCATTGTAGGATTGGTCGCATTAAGCGCTGGTTTTATGAGTTTGGATGTTGTGATTTCAATGATCAGCTTTGGTGCTTTGATTGCATTTACTTTTGTAAATCTCTCAGTGATTTCTCGCTATGCATTACGTGATGGCCGTACAAAGAATTTCAAAGATATTTTAAACTTTGTCATCATTCCTCTTTGTGGCTTCCTGAGTGTCTTCGCTATGTGGCTAGAAATTGAAGATACAGCATTAAAATACGGTTTATGGTGGGCAATGTTTGGTGTTTTATATTTAGGCTATAAAACCAAAGGCTTTAAATATAATGCACCTCAACACAATGAACACGAATAAAATCATCTAAATCTAAAAAGGCGCTAAATGCGCCTTTTTATTAACTCAAAAACTTAGCTATGCAGTTTTTCAACAATTGATTTAACACGTTCCGCATACAGCTTCGCTGTTTCTAAGTCCCCTGTTGGAATCTCATCTACACTCGCATCAGAAGGTGATTGAACCAGTAAACCAACAGAACCGCCTAAATTATTCACATCTTCGCGTTTTGCGGCTTTGGTATTGGCTGGAAGTAAACCTAAACTCACCCAAATACCACCATGCTGAGAAGCTAAGGTTTGTAATTGAATCAACGTCACTTGTTTATCACCATTTAAACTTGCACTGTTTGTAAAGCCTGCAAAAACTTTATCTTGCCAACCACGTGTGAACCATAACCTTAGTTGTTGCAAGCCCGTATGGTGATCTCTAACCCAAGGAATTAAAGTTGTTTAAAACCCTGTTGTCTCCACGCTTCATAGACAATCACGGCGGTTGCGTTAGAGAGGTTTAAACTTCTTGAATTTTCAGCCATTGGCAGACGAATCCATTGCTCTTGTGGGAACATTAAACGCACTTGTTCAGGTAAACCACGAGTTTCAGGCCCCATCAACAAAGCAACTGGACGATTAAGATCGACTGTATGCGGTGTCGCTGTACCTTTAGTGGTCAATGGAAAAACATGCTCAACACCTTTGGTTTTTAAATCGGCAAGACAGAGTTCGATATTGTCCCAAATTTGCATTCTTGCCCATTCGTGGTAATCCAAACCTGCTCGCTTCAATTTCTTATCGTCTAGTTCAAAACCTAAAGGTCTCACTAAATGCAATTGAGCACCTGTATTGGCACACAAACGAATAATATTACCTGTGTTTGCAGGTATTTCTGGTTCGTATAGGACAACATGAATCACTTAATTACTCACTTATACATATATTGGCTAGCTTAGCACAGAACCTAATTTACTAAAAAATATGGCCATTAGCTTCACTCAGGCATAGCCTTCGTCTTGCGTTCGGGCAGCGATAATCAATCGCTGCTTCTCCTCACTCATGCCATTTTAACTGTTCACGCAGACTAACTACTTCACCAATAATGGTTAAAGTCGGTGCTACGATATGATGCTCAGATACTTTGGTCGCTATATCCGCTAAAGTTCCAACCACCACATTTTGATCTGGCGTGGTACCTTTGGAAATAAGTGCAACTGGCATATTTGGACGCTGGCCGTGAGCAATCAGTTGCTCACAAATGCGTTCTAAACCAACTAAGCCCATGTACAACACCAGAGTTTGGTTTTCATACACTAGCTCATTCCAAGGAAGTTCTGGTGATCCCTCTTTAAGGTGTCCTGTTAAAAAACGTACGCTTTGTGCGTAATCACGATGCGTGAGTGGAATACCTGCATAAGCAGAACACCCTGAAGCCGCTGTAATACCCGGCACAACTTGAAATGTAACATCAGCTTCAACTAATTCTTGAATCTCTTCGCCACCACGCCCAAAAATAAATGGATCACCGCCTTTTAAGCGGCAAACACGCTTACCCTTTTGTGCATATTCAACCAACAAAGCATTAATACCATCTTGCGGGACTGAATGATTAGAACGTGCTTTACCGACATAAATCTTTTCAGCATCACGGCGGCACAATTCTAAGATTGCTGCAGAGACCAAACGATCATAAATCACCACATCAGCTTGTTGCATCAAGCGTAATGCTTTTAAAGTCAGCAACTCTGGATCACCAGGACCCGCACCCACTAAATAGACTTCACCTTTCGGTGCAGTCCATTTTGTTAAGGCTTGTTCAATTAAATTATTTGCCACCTCAAGATTGTCATTAAAGACTTGTTCTTTTAGTGGGCTTGCGTATAAGTTTTCCCAAAAAATACGACGCTCATCTGGATTGGCAATTTTTTCTTTCACCTGTTTACGCCATTGACCAGAAAACTCAGCTAATTTACCCATACCATGTGGAATAGAACTTTCTAACTGTGTACGAATTTGACGTGATAAAACAGGCGAAGCTCCATTTGAAGCCACAGAAATAACGAGTGGTGACCGATCAATAATTGCAGGCACCATAAAACGACAATTTGGAATATCATCTACGCTATTGACGAGAAGATTACGTATCTCACATTGCTCAAAGACAGCTTTATTCACATCAGGCTGATCTGTCGCTGCAATCACTAGGCGATAAGGCGTTGCTAAAATATTTACAGAAAAAGGGGCTTGGATATATTGACCCAGTGACTTCTCAACTAATTGTTGCAAATCAGGCTCAATCTCTGGTGCAATCACATCAATAATCGCACCAGCTTTGACTAACAAGTTTGCTTTGCGGTAGGCAATATGCCCACCACCCACAATCAGGCAACGTTGCTGCTGCAACTTTAAAGAGATTGGGAAAATTTCCACGATACGCCTCTATATTTTTTAGATCTGATTGAGCTAAAGCAAAAACTATGCACAAATTCGATGCATTTTAGTCGATATAACTAATACCGCCCATATATGGACGTAACACTTCAGGAATCTCAATCGAACCATCCGCACGTTGATAGTTTTCCATCACTGCAAGCAAAGTACGACCTACAGCTAAACCTGAACCATTCAACGTATGCACCAATTCGATCTTCTTCTGATCTACGCGGTAGCGTGCTTTCATTCGTCGTGCTTGGAAATCGCCCATGTTTGAGCAACTTGAGATTTCACGATAGGTATTTTGGCTTGGCACCCATACTTCTAAGTCATAAGTTTTGGTTGCACCAAAACCCATATCACCACCACAGAGCAAAATTTTACGATATGGTAAGCCTAATGCCTGCAAAATGCCCTCTGCATGTGCAGTTAGTTCTTCAAGCGCCTGCATTGAGTGCTCTGGTTTTGAAATTTGCACCATTTCGACCTTATCGAACTGATGTTGACGAATCAAACCACGGGTATCACGACCATAAGACCCTGCTTCACTACGGAAACATGGTGTATGTGCTGCGTATTTAAGTGGTAAACGATCTGCATCTAAGATTTCGTCACGCACAAAGTTTGTTACTGGCACTTCTGCGGTCGGGATCAGGTAATATTCTTTTTCACCTTGCAACTTGAATAAGTCTTCTTCAAATTTAGGCAGCTGACCTGTACCACGTAAACTATCTGCATTGACTAAATAAGGTACATACGCTTCGGTATAACCATTTTTGAGCGTATGCGTATCTAACATAAACTGCGTCAAAGCGCGTTGTAGACGTGCCAAAGGACCTTTGAGTACGCTAAAACGTGAACCTGTTAATTTGGTTGCTGTTTCAAACTCAAGCCCACCCATCCACTCACCAAGATCAGTATGATCTTTGATCTCAAAATCAAATTGGCGTGGTGTGCCCCACTTTAAGATTTCAACATTATCGCTTTCATCTTTACCTTCTGGAACAGATTCATCAGGTAAGTTAGGAATCGCCAGTGATTTTTGCTCTAGTTCAGTTTGCAACTCAGCAAGCGCAACTTCAGCAGCTTTGATTTCATCGCCAATGGCAGCCATACGCGCCATGATTTCAGACGCGTCCCCACCTGACTTTTTGATTTGACCAACCTGTTTTGCGCCCGCATTACGCTCTGCCTGCAAGTTTTCAGCTTTGGACTGCAATTCTTTACGGCGTGCTTCTAAATCCGCCCATTCTTGTACATTAAGCTGAATACCACGTTTTGCTAAAGCAGCATTCACTGCTTCAATATTATTTCTGAGTAATTTTGGGTCGATCATAATCAATCATGAATAGAGAAAAAACTGGCTATAGTGTAAGGCTTTAACCTAAAAAAATACAGCGATTGGCAATAAACTATCAGCATCTATAAACAATGTTTAGATGCTGACTAACAACTAATTTGGCTCTTTCGGTAAGCTTGGTAAATATTCAGACTTGATAAATTTTTTGGCTGAATAATACGGTAAAGTTAATTCGCTCATCCCTTCTGCATAAGAGGCCAACTCATACAATGGATAGACGAACACGATCCCATTGACTCCATAATAAAAATTATCACTGACTTGCAATTGATCTTTCTTAATTTGGTGATCATCTAACCAGTTTTGATTAGCAGCATATAACTCATCACGAAGTTTTTGATTCATTTCGGGTTTCAACAACTCTGCAACAGTAATATGTTTCTTATTCGACAAATCAAAATTCACAAATTCCTGATGCGACATACCATGTGCCGCACCCGCAGGGTAACTATAGGTCTGAATGGCAAAAGTCGCCAAATTATAGTTTTGCCCCACAAAACGCACGTAAGTACTACTTTCACTGAGTGAAGGTTCATCGGCTGGCAGCTTGACTTTCTGGTCAGCGATATTAGCAAAGGCATTCGGCTCTGCCTTTTTCATACGATTAAGAAAATATTCATCAATCCATTTTTGATTGGTTTCAACATTTTGTAAATCATACTTGGTACAACCATCTTCTAAACAGACTTTTTGTTTGGGTATTTTGACTGCAATAACTTTCGCTTGAATGAGTGGAATATCTACTTTGTCCTTTTCATTAGTTGTATCTTTTTTAGGTTGGCAACCTGTTAATGCAATAACTGTCAGGATAGGAAGAAGCGGAATATTTTTTGATAATTGTGTAAAGTTCATCGTCATGCAAGTCTCTGATGTTTTTCTTCACTATACAAAGCCTTGCCTATAGATGAAATTAAGAAATGTATCTACATTTCACCTCAAAGAGCAACAGTAATTGCAGCTCTTTGAGTATTTAGAATATTACTGATCAATAATATCCGTACCTTTCGGTGGCGTGAAATTAAATACTGATGCAGGAATAGTTGGATTAACTTTTACATTAGTAAATCGAACATTCGTTGTTTGACCTAAAGAATCTTGTAAGACCATCAAGTTAGGTGCCTTATTTGCACCAAAACTAATCGTTAAACTTTGAAATGCTCCATCCTCTTGTTTTGGATACAAAGTATAATAAAGCTTACTACGATCAGGCTGCGTTACGCGATAAGATTGCATAATCTGTTTGGTATTCCCTGACAGTAAAAGCGCTGGGGTATTCGCAATTTGATCATCCAAACTTTGACGTACTGCCTGTTGAAGATCAGGATCATAAATCCAGACGACTTTACCTGTAGTCACAATCGTTTGTTTAGCAGGACTTGTGGTTTCCCAATAAAACTTTCCAGGTCGTTCAACTTTCATTGAACCTTTAAAAGTCTGGTTCATATGTTGTGCAGTTAAACCTTTTTTCTGAACTGCTTTATTACTCGCAGCTACTTTGGTACTTTGTTCAAAATCTGCTGTGAATCTTTGTAAGCCAGAGAGTTGTTGAACCAAACTATTCGTCGCCTGCTGAGTCGATGCAGCCACAGGTGCAGCAAATACCTGACTACTCACAACAGGAGCAAGTGTAGCTACACTTAAAGTTGTTGCATAAGCGATTTTTTTTACGAAATTCATAAAATGAACCTTCTATCAGATTTTTACTGTTATGACGACATCTTACTGTTTTTGATCATTTAAAAAATGAAGAAAAGCATTGGTTTTGTGTAATTCGTGTCGCAAAGGTCTGCATTATGTATGAAGTTACAGCGTTTATGTAGAGATTGTAAATATAAAAAAACCCGCTAAAAGCGGGTTTTTTTGAACCATTAAAGCTTAAGCTTCAACAGTTACATAGCGACGGCCAAATTGACCTTTCACTTCAAATTTTACTACGCCGTCAGCAGTAGCAAATAAAGTATGGTCACGACCCATACCAACATTTGCACCAGCGTGGAATTCTGTACCACGTTGACGAACGATGATGTTACCAGCAGTTACAGTTTGACCACCGTAAACTTTAACACCTAACATCTTAGGATTCGAATCACGACCGTTCTTCGTCGATCCACCGGCTTTTTTAGTTGCCATGTCTATTTACTCCTGAGTTAGCCTGCGATACCAGTAATTTTCAACTCGGTAAACCATTGACG
Organism: Acinetobacter sp. WCHA39; assembly: GCF_002165385.1. NCBI lineage: Bacteria > Pseudomonadati > Pseudomonadota > Gammaproteobacteria > Moraxellales > Moraxellaceae > Acinetobacter > Acinetobacter sp. WCHA39. The sequence goes on along the minus strand of NZ_NHRP01000001.1, from coordinate 73,005 downwards.
GTGACCTTGTTGCTTACGGTAGTGTTTACGACGACGCATTTTGATGATGCGGATTTTGTCGTGACGACCATGGCCAACTACTTCTGCAGTTACTTTTGCGCCAGCTACTACTGGAGCACCGATTTGAATGCTGTCACCGTTAACAACCATTAATACGTCATCAAACGTAATAGTTGAACCAGTTTCTGCTTTCAACAATTCTACTTTAAGGGTTTCACCCTCAACAACACGGTGCTGTTTACCACCGCTTTGGATTACTGCGTACATAATGTACTCCAACATGCCCGTGTCGTCGTGTCGATAAAGGGATATACCGAGCTTAAAACGAACGCCACTGGGGTTATACAAGGGGAGAAATTTTAAGTGAAAATTGATCAAACAACAAGTCATTTTGCACAAATGCAGAGATATTGATAAGTTGCTTGGATTTTTTAATGAAATCAATTAGATTGATGTCGGCTTGTTTTGATTGATTCTGATCAAAATTTGAAATACATTTTTAAAAACAAATTGCGACAATAACAAACTGTGTTTTTATCAAGTCATAAGTAGAGTGATATCGGTTTATAGAGAATTGCCTTTATTTGACTAAATTAAGACCAAAAAACTCACCGTCTTGTTGTAAATCACAGATTACATGACTTGTATAACTGTTTAGCAATAAATTAATTGATACACTTGGCAACATTATCCACCTATACGAGGTTTTCCTTCATATGGTTATCGATTTCAAGCAAGACATTCTCTCCCCTGTTGCGACAGATTTTGCTGCGATGGATCACCTGATCAATGAAGGTATAAGTTCTAAAGTTGGTCTTGTTATGTCGGTGAGTAAACATGTTGTTGAAGCTGGCGGTAAACGTATGCGCCCAATCATGTGTTTACTTGCTGCTCGTGCTTGCGGCGTCGCAAACATGCAACATGCCCAACATTTAGCGGCAATTATCGAAATGCTACACACTGCAACATTGGTGCATGATGATGTCGTTGATGAATCCAACTTACGCCGTGGTCGTCCAACCGCAAATGCAACATGGAACAATCAGACCGCCGTTCTGGTGGGTGACTTCCTGATAGCACGGGCCTTTGATTTGCTGGTGGATTTAAACAACATCACTTTGCTCAAGGACTTCTCAACAGGAACCTGTGAGATTGCGGAAGGCGAGGTTTTACAGCTTCAGGCCCAGCACCAGCCAGACACCACTGAAGAAACCTATCTCAGAATTATTCATGGTAAAACCTCACGCCTGTTTGAACTGGCAACTGAAGGCGCAGCAATTCTGGCGGGCAGAGAAGAATATCGTGAGCCACTACGCCGTTTTGCTGGCCATTTTGGCAATGCCTTTCAGATTATTGATGATATTTTGGACTACACCTCTGATGCCGACACATTAGGTAAAAATATTGGTGATGATTTAATGGAAGGTAAACCGACTTTACCGTTAATTTCAGCATTAGCTCATTCAACTGGAGATGATCATGCGATTATTCGTCGCAGTATCGCGACAGGTGGTATCGAGCATTTGGACAAAGTCATTGAAATTGTTCACAACTCAGGCGGCTTAGACTACTGTCAAAAACGTGCCAAACAAGAAACGGATGCAGCTTTAGAAGCGCTTAAAGCGCTACCAGATAATGAATATCGCCAAGCACTGATTAATTTGACCTTAATGGCCTTACATCGACTTCAATAACTTTATGAGTGCCTATGCATTTAACTTTATCTGATTTATTTTTAAAAATGCAGGAACAGCTTGATCAAAACCAAGCTGTTTTAGATGAAAATATTATCATTGAATTAATTAACCGCTTACGGCCAAAAAATCCAAAGGACGCGGACGAAGTTAAACAACAGATTCAGGGCTTCATCAAAATATTATTATTGACGCCGACGTCTGCGCTCCTATTACAAAATTTCTTACTCAAACTGATTAGCCAATACAAACAGATTAGCTTATATGCTGATAGTGGTATTCTTTCATTAGATGGTTTTTGGAATCAACTGAGTCAACGCCTTGGTGCGCACTTTCTTCCATTGGTTGAAGACGGTCAGCAGTTAAAGACTCTTATTGGAAAAGTATTTTACCAAGAAACAGATAGCGAATGGCTTGATCTGATTGAGAATCAAGACTGGATCACTTTATTTAATCTGTTAGCCGAAAGCCAAAGTAATACGGTTGAAAAACAAATTTCTAAAAATGAGTTAATCAAAGCGATTACCGTTTTGTCTTATCGAATCAGTGGTATAGGTTTATATCCTGAATTTATTAATGCTCAGCCAGATATTATTGAATATGAATCCCCCTTCTTAGTTCAAAATCGAGAAATTGTTGAATTCATAGAGAAATATAAAAAACAAATTGATGATCAAGATGCAGTTGTTGTAATGCCACCACCTGATGCTTCTCAGGCATTCGTGATGCTAGATCAATGCCGTGAAGTCGTACTCAAAATTCGCCGTGCAACTAAACGTATTGGTGTGAGTGTTAGCTTAACCTATTTATTGTCTCTACTTGAGCAAGCAATTGATCGTATTGAACTTTTATTGAGCTTATTGGCAAGTAAAAATGAGATACGCTATCTTGCATTAGGTGAATTACTTACTGACTTCACCAAGGCACATTATGATGAAAAAAGTGTTCGTCATTTACTCAGTTCAACCAGCGAACTGGTTGCATTACAGGTCACTGAAAATGCGAGTAAAACAGGTGAACATTATGTAAGCACTGATAGAGCTGGATTTTTGGGTATGTATAAAGCAGCAGCAGGTGCTGGTGCAATTATCGCAACGATGGCCACTTTAAAGATTTTAACTGCTCGTTTAGTGCTCGCACCTTTTACACATGCTTTTTTATATAGTATGAATTATGCATTAGGCTTCATGCTTATCCATGTCTTACACTTTACCGTTGCGACTAAACAACCCGCGATGACAGCGGCAGCACTTGCCGCAACAGTACAACACCAAAAAGGCAGTAAAACAGCTCAAATTGCTGAATTAGCTGCTCTGATTATCAACATTATTCGAACTCAATTTATTGCAATCCTCGGTAACATTTCGATTGCTATACCAGTAGCAGCTTTAATTACTTTTTTATGGCAATACAATCTACATGAACCTTTGCTTTCATCAACAAAAGCAACCAAAACCTTACATGATCTAAATCCATTTACTTCGTTAGCTGTACCCCATGCTGCAATTGCTGGAATATGCTTATTTTTCTCAGGACTACTTGCAGGCTACTTCGATAATTTGGCCATCTACCGAAAGGTTGGTCCTCGTTTAAAACAACACCATCGTTTGAAACGCTGGATGGGACAACAGCGTTTAGATAAATTTGCCAATTATATTGAAACCAATCTTGGGGCTTTGGCTGGTAATTTTCTTTTTGGCATCATGCTTGGCAGTATGGGAACCATTGGTTTTATTCTTGGTTTACCTTTAGATATTCGACATATTGCCTTTGCCTCTGCCAATTTTATTCAAGGTCTTATGACCATCGGTAGCCCTGATATTGGTTTAATCATCGTGTCTTTTTTAGGGGTTATGCTCATCGGCCTGACTAACTTATTTGTTAGCTTTACTTTGACTATTATTGTTGCTTTACGCGCTCGTCGCGTACGTTTCGCACAATGGAAACCATTGGCAAAATTGGTACTCACCCACTTCTTAACACGACCAAGTGATTTCTTTTGGCCACCAAAGCAACCAATCGAAGTAGATGATGATGCATCAAGTGAACAAAAAGTGAGACATTAATCAATTTTTGTTATGTTTTTTTACTGAACCTTGAGAAAATCTGAAAATGAAATTATCATAAAATTTCAAGACTTGACCAAAAGTGTACTCACAAGTACACTTTCAAACATTATATAACCCTGAACAATGGTTAAGCAAATAATGAGGTTCGCATGCCGTACCTACTGCTTTGTATTGGTTGCATTTTTTTCATATTCGGTGTGATTGGGCTGTTTTCTCCAAGCATATCAAATTTAGACCTTAGAGGTGTTCAAATGCTATTTGAACACCGTTCGTTTGCGCTTAACCACGTAGCCGTTCTGTTTTCTCGCCTAGGAGGCATGCCCTTTTTACTGGTTTTAACGTCGTTTTTTTGTATCCATCAAATTCGAAAGAAAAACTATAAAAAGGTCATATTTGTCGCCCTGAGCGTGATCGGTAGCATTGTGATTGGTTGGCTTATGAAATGGGGCATTGATCGACCAAGACCATTGGCGTTTTATCATTTAGTTCAAAGTTATGGAGCATCCTTCCCAAGTGCCCATAGCCTGTATGCTGCAACCCTATCGAGTTTAGTTCTGTTGCTATCACAACAGCACAAATATCGTTCCAGTATCGTTTTAGTATCTGTTTTATGGTTAATAATCATGGGGATATCTAGAGTTTATGCAGGGGTTCATTACCCAACTGATGTATTGGCTGGTTGGGGTATTGGGTTGATTTTGACTTCGTTGCTTTGGTTTTGGCTGTATCAAAGCAATTTCAGCAACAATTTGTTTTTAGATAAAAAATCTAAATTGAGGTGGAACAATGATGTCGGCTAAGCTTTGGGCTCCTGCCCTCACTGCTTGCGCATTAGCAACAAGCATTGCGCTTGTTGGTTGTAGCAAAGATCCTAAAGATGAACAGCAAGCTGCTGCTGCTCAAAAAATGCCGCCTCCAGAAGTTGGTGTTATCGTTGCTCAACCACAAAGTGTTGAACAAAATGTTGAACTTTCTGGGCGCACTTCTGCGTATCAAATATCAGAAGTTCGTCCACAAACGGGTGGCGTTATTTTAAAGCGTTTATTTGCTGAAGGCAGTTATGTCGAAGCAGGTCAAGCGCTTTATCAAATAGATGCTAATACCAACCGTGCAACTGCTGACAATGCTCGTGCAGCTTTATTACGTCAGCAAGCTAATTTAAATGCATTGCGTGTGAAAGAAAATCGTTATCGCCAATTGGTTGGTACTAACGCCGTTTCTAAACAAGAATATGATGATATTAATGCTCAAGTAAAATTGGCTGAAGCTGATGTAGCTGCAGCTCAGGCAGCATTGAAAAATGCTGAAATTACTTTAGGTTATTCAACTGTTCGCGCACCAATCTCAGGGCAATCTAGTCGTTCTTCGGTAACTTCTGGTGCTTTAGTTACTGCAAACCAAGCAGATCCGTTGGTGACAATCCAACAACTTGATCCAATCTATGTAGATATCAATCAATCAAGTGCTGAAATGCTCCGTTTACGTCAGCAGTTGAGTAAAGGTAGTTTAGATAGTAGTAATAATACGCGCGTCAAACTCACACTTGAAGATGGTTCAGATTATCCTATCGAAGGACAACTCGCATTCTCTGGTGCGAGTGTTAACCCTGAAACAGGATCAGTCACTTTACGTGCCGTTTTCCCAAATCCAAATCACTTGTTATTACCTGGTATGTACGCAACTGCAAAAATTTCTCAAGCAGTTCTACCTAATGCATATCTGATTCCACAAGCAGCTGTAACTCGCTTACCTACAGGACAAGCAATTGCTATGGTCGTAAATGCGAAAGGTGCTGTAGAGACTCGACCAGTGACGACAGCAGGGGTTCAAGGTCAAGACTGGATTATTACCGATGGTTTAAAAGCTGGTGATAAAGTTATTGTGGATGGTGTTGCAAAGGTAAAAGAAGGTCAAGAAGTTAAGGCTAAGCCTTACCAACCTCAAGCATCACAAGGTCAAAATGCTGCCCCTAAAGCAAATGAACAAAAACAAGCTGACTCTTCAAAAACTGAACAAAAAGCTACTTCACAAGCTTAAGGGGTAGATTGCATGGCTCAATTTTTTATCCATCGCCCAATTTTTGCATGGGTGATAGCACTGGTCATTATGCTGGCGGGTATTCTCACCCTCACCAAAATGCCAGTTGCGCAATACCCAACAATTGCACCGCCCACGGTGACAATTTCTGCAACATATCCAGGTGCTTCAGCTCAGACTGTTGAGAATACGGTTACTCAAATCATTGAACAGCAAATGAATGGTTTGGATGGTTTGCGTTATATCTCTTCAAACAGTGCGGGTAATGGTCAAGCATCGATCAACTTAAACTTCGAACAAGGTGTCGATCCAGATATCGCCCAAGTACAAGTTCAAAACAAACTGCAATCAGCAACAGCACTGTTACCTGCTGACGTACAACGTCAAGGTGTAAAAGTGACGAAGTCTGGTGCAAGCTTCTTGCAAGTTATTGCATTTTATTCGCCAGATAACAGCCTTTCTGCTTCTGACATTAAAGATTATGTGAACTCAAATATTTCTGAGCCACTGAGTCGTGTGGCAGGTGTAGGTGAACTCCAAGTATTTGGTGGTTCATATGCAATGCGTATCTGGTTAGATCCAGCAAAGCTGACTAGCTTTAACTTGACGCCAAATGATGTTGCAACTGCTATTCGTGCACAAAACTCGCAAGTTGCGGTGGGTCAGCTCGGTGGTGCGCCATCAACTGCAGGCCAAGTTCTTAACGCAACGGTAAATGCACAAACCATGTTGCAAACCCCTGAACAGTTTAAAAACATCTTCCTGAAAAATACCTCAGGTGGTGCACAAGTTCGTTTGGGTGATGTTGCACGTGTTGAATTAGGCTCGGATAACTATCAATTTGATTCTAAGTTCAATGGTAATCCTGCGGGTGGTGTTGCAATTAAACTTGCAACAGGAGCAAATGCGCTTGATACAGCAAAAGCGGTTGAGAAACGTTTATCAGAGCTTCGTAATAACTACCCAAGTGGTTTAAAAGACAAACTTGCGTATGACACAACGCCATTTATTAAGCTATCTATTGAAAGTGTAGTTCATACACTGATTGAAGCTGTGGTATTGGTATTTATTGTGATGTTCCTGTTCTTACAGAACTGGCGCGCAACCATTATTCCAACACTTGCTGTACCCGTGGTGGTATTGGGAACATTTGCTGTTATTAATATCTTTGGCTTTTCGATCAATACGCTGACGATGTTCGCAATGGTACTAGCGATTGGTCTGTTGGTCGATGATGCGATCGTTGTAGTAGAAAACGTCGAACGTGTGATGCAAGAAGAACACCTTGAACCTGTACCTGCTACTGAAAAGTCGATGGGTCAAATTTCTGGTGCTTTAATTGGTATTACCAGTGTATTAACGGCGGTATTCGTACCAATGGCCTTCTTCGGGGGGACAACTGGTGTAATTTACCGTCAATTCTCTATCACTTTAGTAACGGCAATGATTTTATCTTTGATCGTTGCGTTAACGTTTACCCCTGCCCTATGTGCGACTTTGTTAAAGCAACATGATCCGAACAAGCAAGAAAGCAACAATATTTTTGCACGCTTCTTCCGTTGGTTTAACCGTGGCTTCGATAAACTATCAGTAAAATATCAAGGTGGTGTCAATCGTATGACCCATCATAAGATTTTCTCTGGGATCATTTATATCGTAGTGATTGCTGGTTTGGTTGGTCTATACAAAGTGTTGCCATCTTCTTTCTTACCAGAAGAAGACCAAGGCGTAGTTATGACTTTAGTTCAGTTGCCGCCAAGCGCTAGCTTAGAACGTACTGATAAAGTTATTACCACAATGACCGATTACTTCCTGCATAAGGAAAAAGATCATGTTGATTCGATCTTTACCGTTTCTGGTTTCTCGTTCACTGGAGTCGGTCAAAATGCGGGTCTCGCTTTCATTAAATTGAAAGACTGGGGCGAACGTACAACACCTGAATCACAAATTGGTGCGATTATTCAGCGTGGTATGGCACTGAATATGATTGTAAAAGATGCTTCTTACATCATGCCATTACAATTGCCTGCTATGCCAGAATTAGGCGTATCATCAGGATTTAATATCCAGCTGAAAGATGTCAGTGGTCAAGGCCATGAAAAACTGATTGCGGCAAGAAATGCAATTTTAGGTATGGCATCACAAGACAAACGTCTCGCAGGTGTTCGTCCGAACGGTCAAGAAGATACACCTCAATACAAAATCACTGTTGATCAAGCGCAAGCTGGTGCAATGGGTGTCAGTATTAGTGATATTAACAGCACCTTGAGCATGGCTTGGGGTGGCTCTTATATCAATGATTTCGTTGATCGTGGTCGTGTCAAAAAAGTTTATGTCCAAGGTGAAGCGGATACTCGCATGATGCCAGAAGACCTCAATAAATGGTATGTACGCAATAACAAAGGTCAAATGGTTCCATTCTCAGCATTTGCTAAAGGCGAATGGACGTATGGTTCACCACGTTTAGAACGTTATAACGGCGTATCATCTGTCAACATTCAAGGTACTCCTGCACCGGGTGTTAGCTCTGGTGATGCGATGTTGGCAATGGAAGAAATCATTGGTAAGTTACCGTCTATGGGCTTACAAGGCTTCGACTATGAATGGACTGGATTATCTTTAGAAGAACGTGATTCTGGTAATCAGACCCTGCCTTTACTGATTCTTTCGTTATTAATTGTATTCCTATGTCTATCGGCATTATATGAAAGTTGGGCAATTCCGATTTCTGTATTATTGGTTGTACCTTTAGGTATTATCGGTGCCTTTACATTGACATGGTTGGGTATGGTCATTAAAGGCGATCCAAACCTGTCCTTTAATATTTACTTCCAAGTCGCGATCGTAGCAGTCATAGGTCTTTCTGCCAAAAATGCAATTTTAATTGTAGAATTTGCTAAAGAATTGCAGGAGCAAGGTGAAGATTTATTTGATGCAACCTTACATGCTGCAAAAATGCGTTTACGTCCAATTATCATGACTACACTTGCTTTTGGTTTCGGTGTTTTACCATTAGCCCTAGCAAGCGGTGCAGGTGCTGGTAGTCAGCACTCAGTCGGTTATGGTGTACTTGGTGGTGTAATTTCTTCAACACTTTTAGGTATCTTCTTCATCCCTGTATTCTTCGTGTGGATTCGTAGTATCTTTAAGTACAAACCTAAAACTTTAAATACTCAGGAGCATTGATCGTGATGCAAACTGTTTGGTCTATTTCCAGTCGTGGCATTGCAATCTCTGCACTCGCGTTCTCTTTGGCTGCCTGCCAAAGTATGCGCGGGCCAGAGCCTGTTGTGAGCACAAATACTCCTGAAAGCTACGCGTCTTATGGTAATGCTTCTGGAAAATCAATTGCTGAACAAGGTTATAAAGACTTTTTTGCTGACCAACGTTTATTACAGGTCATTGATTTGGCTCTTGCTAATAACCGCGATTTACGTACTGCTGCATTGAATATCCAAAAAGCTCAACAGCAATATCAAATCTCAGAAAACAATCAATTGCCAACAATCGGAGCAAGCGGTAGTGCTGTGCGCCAAGTCAGCCCTTCTCGTGATCCGAATAATCCTTATTCAACTTATCAAGTTGGTTTAGGTCTCACCTCTTATGAGCTTGATTTCTGGGGACGCGTACGCAGCTTAAAAGATGCTGCATTAGACAGTTATCTAGCAACTCAAAGTTCACGTGATGCAACGCAAATCAGTTTAATCAGCCAAGTCACTCAAGCTTGGTTGAATTATTCATTTGCTAGTGCACAACTCAAACTTGCAGAGCAAACCCTCAAAGCACAGCAAGAGTCATTTAACTTGAACAAAAAGCGTTTCGATGTCGGAATTGATAGTGAAATTCCTGTGCGTCAAGCGCAAATTTCAGTTGAAACTGCACGTAATGACGTTGCTAACTACAAAACACAAATTGCTCAAGCGCAGAACTTGTTAAACTTGCTTGTTGGTCAGCCTGTTCCTCAGAACTTGCTGCCTCAACAACAAGTAACTCGCATTACCCAGCAAAATGCGTTAAGTGCAGGCTTACCAAGTGATTTGTTAAATAACCGTCCAGACGTGAAAGCTGCCGAATATCAACTGAGTGCTGCTGGTGCAAATATTGGTGCAGCAAAAGCACAATTATTCCCAACCATTAGTTTGACTGGTTCGGCAGGTTATGCATCAACTGACTTGAGTGATTTATTCAAGTCTGGAAATGCGTTATGGTCTATTGGACCAAGTATTAACATGCCAATCTTCGATTGGGGTACACGCAAAGCGAATGTGAAGATTTCTGAAACGGATCAAAAAATTGCACTTGCTAACTATGAAAAGTCAGTACAGTCGGCTTTCCGTGAAGTGAATGATGCACTTGCAACGCGTGCCAATATTGGTGATCGTTTAACAGCTCAACGTCGTTTAGTTGAAGCGACAAATACGACTTATAAACTTTCTAATGCTCGCTTCCGTGCAGGTATTGATAGTTACTTAACTGTATTAGATGCGCAACGTTCAGCATATTCGGCTGAGCAAGGTTTATTGTTGTTACAACAAGCGAACTTAAATAACCAAGTGGAACTCTATAAAACGCTTGGTGGTGGTTTAAAAGCCAATACAAGTGAAACTGTAAATCCACAACCGTCTAGCGCACAAATTCACGCCGCTCAATAATTTTGATTATTTTCGGTTTAAAAGCTCACTTCGGTGAGCTTTTTTATTGCAACACATGCAAATTTTTCTTATCTTCAAAGATAGCATATCAATGATTTAGACAAATACTATGTTATTAAGCAGTTTAGAATCTATGCCTGGGCACACTATTTTACGTCAGTTAGATGTTGTTTATGGCAGCACCGTTCGTAGTAAACACGTTGGTCGTGACCTAATGGCTGGTTTGAAAAACATCGTGGGTGGTGAACTGACAGGTTATACAGAATTACTTGAAGAATCTCGTCAAGAAGCAACTCAACGTATGATTGATAAAGCGCGAAGTTTGGGTGCGAATGCTGTTGTCGGAATCCGCTTCTCGACTTCAAATATCGCTCAAGGTGCATCTGAACTCTTTGTCTATGGAACAGCTGTCGTAGTCCAGCCGATCACACCAAAACTTCCTGATCCATTTAGTGCTTAGGTATGTCTATGAGTGGATTAATTTTTCAGGTTATTCTTTTCTTGATTCTGTTTTCAGTCGGATGGGGATTTGGTCGTCATATCGAACAAAAACATTTACGTGAACTAGATGAAAAAGAAAAAAAATTTGCCCATATTCGAATTGATACCAATCGATTTATTGAAACATCAGCAAAGGGGCAATTGGTGAGTAGCAATGTTGTCATCTCACATGATTACTTTAAATACGTACTTGCCAATATTCAAAACTTTTTCGGTGGTCGCCTGACCAGTTATGAAAGTGTGGTTGAACGTGCACGGCGTGAAGCCATGCTCCGCCTCAAGCAAGAAGCAGATCGAATAGGCGCAAATCATATTATGGGAGTTCGTCTCAGCACCACAGAATTAGGTATGCAAGGTGGTATGGTTGAAGTATTTGCTTATGGCACGGCTATTTTAAATGAGTAAAAGGGAGCAAAAACTCCTTTTACTTCACTTTGGTTTTACGAATCATTTTATACAACAGGCTTGGCGACAAACGGGACACCAATACACCCAGTTGCTCTTTCTTCCCACCGACAACCACATATTCCTCACCTGCCATCAAAGCCTCAACCACACGCTGGGCGAATACATCGGCATCCAAACCATTTTCAATGGCTTCATCTTGATGCCCTTGTGGTTTGCCCTCACCATTTAAAGCATTAAATGAAACATTGGTTTTAACAAAACCAGGAAAAACCACTGAAACTGCTATTCCCTCTTTGGCGACTTCCGCACGTAAGCTATTGGCCCACATGTGAATTGCAGCCTTAGCCGCAGAATAAGTCGCGCGATATTGGGTTCCCAAAAGACCCGCCACACTCGAAATAAACACCACCCGACCTGATTTTTGTTTGCGCAAAGTGGGTAATACGGTTTTGGTAAAGAACACTTGGGAGAAATAATCCACTTCCATGATGGCACGTTCAGTGTGCATACTCGTTTCTTCAATCAACGCACGCTGACTCAAGCCTGCATTATTAATCAGCCAATCAATACGTCCTTTGGTTGCGAGAACTCGTTCATGTGCATGGCGAACTTGAGCTTCATCGGTAATATCAGCAGCGATTGAAAGATGCTGTTCAGGCTTAAGTAAACCCACTCGAACCGATTCCAACTCATCATAACGACGTGAAGTCAGTACAACTTGAGCACCTTGTAAAGCGCACTCTCGTGCCAAAGCTTTACCTAAGCCCGAAGATGCACCTGTAATCCATACGACTTTATTTTCAAGACTTTTAAGTTTCGCCATGTCATATATCTCCTTTATTTATGCAGGGTGACGCATAAATTTAAGAAAGTGATCTACATAAGTTGCCGCAGCTTGTTGATCAAGTTGAGTACCTAATTTTTCTAAACGCTTATACCCTAAATGTGTCGTCATATTAATGACGCCATTTAAGGTTTTATCGACTACAAAATTAAATTTTAGGCTCTTTTTCGGCTCACGAATTAAATGATTGACACCTACATCAATCACTTCTGTGAGCAACTTCAGTGAATTGGCAATTTCCCGACTTTCCCCTTCAGCTAATTTTTGACTCGAAGCTTTAACCTGTTGAGTCAACTCTTGCTCAATCGGATAAGTCATATATACCGACTCATCTTCAACTCGAATTGTTTTAGATAAATCTTCAACCAATGGAACTAGACGATCATTCCCAAAGAATGACACTGACCATGGCATATATTTTCGGATTGCTTCTAAAATCTGCTGAATCACTTTTTCAGATTCACCTGTGAGTGAATGATGTTGATTGTCTTGCAATAGCACCATAAAAACTTGTTCTATCACTTCACATGCAATTTCAGATAAAACTGCCCCCAATGCATTTGCTTGGCTTTCTTTACTACCCTGTAAGAGCTGCGTACGGATATGAGCAAATCGCGCGTATGTATCGGCATGAATATTTAAAAAAACGGCAGTATTCATTCTAATCACCCTATTCTAGATTCCATAAAATAAGGGCTTATTCAATAAGCCCTTATTCATCCTTAGATTCTGTTTTTCTTTCATTTTTGGCTTTTCAAATGCTGAATTTACCACATTCTATTCACGATCAACATGCATAAATGCCAAAAATGGTTGACCGTGTGTTGCTTCATTAATTTTTAATAGAATTGAATAACTCATCGTAACCGTCCTTTTTTAAGTTTTAATATTTTTATATCGTTGTTTTATGCTTAAACATTTTTAATTGCGTGATGTAACACACATAAATCTAACTTTTTCAAGAAAAAAACCAACTGTTTTCATCGACTTTTTTTGATGAAAATATTCATCATTTTTTTGCTACAATAGATCTAATTTTTTATTCAATTTTAATCTTCTGTACTATGACTGACGCTCAATCTGCTCAAAATATTGCAACTACTTACGATCCAACCGAGATCGAAAAGAAATGGTATCAAATCTGGGAACAACAAGGTTATTTCAAACCCTCAGGTCAAGGTGAATCATTCTGTATCATGATTCCACCACCAAACGTCACGGGCAGCTTGCACATGGGTCATGGTTTTAACAATGCCATCATGGATGCCTTGACCCGCTACAACCGTATGTCAGGTAAAAATACCTTGTGGCAACCAGGTACTGACCATGCAGGTATTGCAACACAAATGGTCGTAGAACGTCAGCTTGGCGCACAAAACATCAGCCGTCATGACTTAGGTCGTGAAAAGTTCATTGAAAAGATTTGGGAATGGAAAGAACAATCTGGTGGTACGATTACTCGTCAGATCCGCCGTTTAGGTTCTTCAGTGGATTGGTCGCGCGAACGCTTCACCATGGATGAAGGTTTATCCAATGCAGTCAAAGAAGTGTTCGTTAAACTGCACGAAGATGGCTTGATTTACCGTGGTAAACGTCTCGTAAACTGGGATCCTAAATTACAAACTGCCCTTTCTGATCTTGAAGTTGAGTCAGACAAAGAAGAAGCAGGCTCATTGTGGCACTTCAAATACTTCTTTGAAGACAAATCGCTTCGTACACACGATGGTAAAGATCACATTGTTGTCGCTACGACTCGTCCTGAAACATTGTTAGGTGATACTGCCGTTGCTGTTGCACTTGATGATGAGCGTTATTCACACCTTGTTGGTCAGAACATTATCCTGCCAATTACGGGTCGTGCTGTTCCAATCGTGAAAGATGAATATGTAGATAAAGAATTCGGTACAGGCTGTGTAAAAATCACCCCTGCACATGACTTTAACGACTATGAAGTCGGTAAGCGTTGTGAATTGCCGATTATCAACATCTTTAACAAAAATGCGGAAGTATTGGCTGAGTTTGAATACATCGCCAAAGCAGGTGAGCAAATTTCTAAAACCATCGCTGCACCAGCAGACTACATTGGTTTAGAGCGTTTTGCTGCGCGTAAAAAACTGGTTGAACAAGCTGAAGCGGAAGGCTGGTTAGATCAAATCCAACCTTATTCGCTTAAACCACCTCGCGGTGACCGTTCAGGTGTGATCGTTGAGCCATTATTGACGGATCAATGGTATGTCAAAATTGCACCGCTTGCTGAGCCAGCGATTAAAGCAGTGAAAGATGGTGACATCAAATTTGTACCTGAGCAGTACAGCAACATGTACATGGCATGGATGAACAACATTCAAGACTGGTGTATCTCTCGTCAACTTTGGTGGGGTCATCGTATTCCCGCTTGGTACGATGCTGAAGGTAATGTATTCGTTGGTCGTAACGAAGCTGAAGTACGTACCAACAACAACATCCCTGCCGATGTTGCACTCAGCCAAGATGAAGATGTACTGGATACATGGTTCTCTTCTGCGCTGTGGACGTTCTCGACCTTAGATTGGACGGGCGATGCCAAGAAAGATGCGGAAAACTATTTCCTCAATACCTTCCACCCAACTGATGTGTTGGTGACGGGTTTTGACATTATCTTCTTCTGGGTTGCGCGCATGATCATGATGACCATGCACTTCATGAAGAATGAAGATGGCACGCCACAAGTTCCGTTCAAAACTGTGTATGTACATGGTTTAGTTCGTGATGGCGAAGGTCAGAAGATGTCTAAATCTAAGGGTAACGTACTTGACCCACTCGACTTGATTGACGGTGTAGATCTTGAAACCTTAGTACAAAAACGTACGACGGGTTTGATGAACCCGAAACAAGCAGCGAAGATTGAAAAATTAACCCGTAAAGAATTCCCAGAAGGTATTCAAGCGTATGGTACAGATGCCGTTCGTTTCACTTTCTGTGCGCTTGCCAACACAGGTCGTGACATCAAGTTCGACATGAAGCGTGTTGAAGGTTACCGTAACTTCTGTAACAAGATTTGGAACGCAACCCGTTTCGTATTGATGAATGTTGAAGGTCAAACCGTGGGGCAAACTGCACGTCCTGATCTTTGGGAATTGCCTGAACAGTGGATCATCAGCCGTTTACAAAAAGCGGAAGCTGCAGTTCAACAAGCCTTTGCAACCTACCGTTTAGACTTGGCTGCTCAAGCGATTTACGACTTCATCTGGAATGAATACTGCGACTGGTATGTTGAACTCACCAAGCCTGTATTGAACGATGCTGAAGTATCTGAAGAGCGCAAAGCTGAAGTTCGTCGTGTGTTATTGGCTGTGATGGAAGCGTCTTTACGTTTAGCTCACCCGATTATGCCGTACTTGACTGAAGAAATTTGGCAAACGCTTGCGCCAATGCTCGGTATTGAAGGCAAAACTATTATGACTGCGGCATATCCTGTGCCTGCTCAAGAGAAAATCAATGAGCAAGCTGAAGCAGACATGCAGTGGTTACAAGGTTTGATTGGTGCGGTACGTAACATCCGTGGTGAAATGGGCTTAGGTAATGCACGTTTATTACCAGTGTTGCTTCAAAATACGACTGAAGCGGAAAAAGCACAGATCACACGTATTGAAGCCTTGTTTAAAGCTTTAGCGAAAGTAGAAAGCATTACGTTCTTGGCTGATGCTGAGCAACCACCATTGTCTTCTTCTTCTGTTGTGGGTCATGTGTCTGTATTTGTACCTATGAAAGGCTTGATTGATCCTAAAGCTGAATTAGGTCGCCTACAAAAAGACTTAGACAAAGTACAAAAGCAGCATGACCAAATTGCGACTAAGCTTGGTAATGAAGGTTTTGTGGCGAAAGCACCAGCGGCTGTAGTTGAGGGTGAAAAAGTGAAATTGGCTGAGTTTGCTGACCAATTAGCGAAGATTAAAGCGAATATGGAGCAAATTGCAGCCCTTTAATGTGTTGATAATTTAACCTAATTTGTAGTATAAAGGGCTGATTATTCAGCCCTTTATTAATTTTTTATGAATTTCATAGATACTATTTCTTTTCATAGCAAAACAATACCAATTAACGGAAGACATTTAGTAATTACCGGTAAGAATGGCGCAGGTAAAACAAGATTTCTTAATACATTAGTAAAAGAATTAGAAAATAATAAGGATACCGAATTATACACTCGAAATATTTTACGGGAACAAATATCTGAATTACTAAAAAAAGGAATTAATAATTATCCTGTTTCACTAGGTTTAAAGACTCAAGAAATTAAGGAAATAAATAAATTTAGAAATTCGTATACATCTGAAAATAGTTACAAATCACAACTAATAAGTATTACAAAATTAATTAACCAAAAACATGTACTTTTTGATAGAAAAAAGAGAGCTTATTTCCTTAAAACAGACCATCAAACTCAATATGAACATTTAATTATCGAAAACCCAAATTCTAATTTAGAAGAATATTACTACTACAACCATCCACACCATATTGATAATTTCCGCAACTCTTTGATTGAATTAACGCAAACTTATTTAGAAACAAGTAAAGAGTTGGAAATACTCCCTTATGATCATTCAAAAAATATATATCACTTCGAATCATCTAGAGTTAAATCTGATCAATTTACCTTAAAAGTATTTCAAAGTTTTGAAACTTTTAAAGAAAACCAACAAAAAAAAGATGTTGAACAAGCATTGGAAGCTTTTTTAATTGATCAAAAAATGGCTTTTAATACCTTAATACAATTTAGAACACTACAAAATTATCCATCAAAACCTTTTGGCGCACGTATATTCGATACAAACGAAATAGAAAGGTGGTTTTTAAAAGTTGAAAATGATCTCCAATCAATTTTAGAGAATCCAACTATAGAGCTTTCGTTTACAAAAAATGGAGATGAAGTTTTAATTATCCAAAAAGATAAAAACATATCTTTCACTTTTGATTCGCTTTCTTCAGGTTTCAAGGCTGTTTTTAATATCTATGCAAACCTACTGGTACGCGCACAATTTCAAAATATTTCACCTGAAGAATTATGTGGTATAGCTATTATTGACGAAATAGACGTTCATCTTCATATATCTCTACAAAAGAAAGTTTTACCTTTTCTGATAAAAGCATTTCCTAAAGTCCAATTTATTGTAAGTACCCACTCACCCTTTGTAATTACATCTACTGATAATGACACTGTAGTTTATGATATTTCAAGTGGCGAGTTTTTTGAAGATGATTTAAGTCATTATTCTTATGAAGCAGTAATTAAAGGTTTATTCCATGTTAACCCCCAATCTGATCACTTAAAAACAGAAATTCAAACTATTTCCACTATTTTAAATAGTGATCCTAATAATTATGAAAAACTTAGAGAAACTCTAAAAAATATCACTCCATATGCTAAACAACTTGACGTGGAGTCAAAATCTTTTTATTTCAAAGCATTAAATCATTTATTAGACAATCAAGAGTTAGGAGAACTTGATGTTTAAAGTAATTCGATCAGCGAAACCAAAAGAATGGACGAATTCTGATTACACAGATCCAGCAGTAGTCAAACAATTGAAACTAGATTTCTTATCTAAATGTTATTTATGTGAACAAACAGATTTCGGTAATGTAAATGTGGAGCATTTTTTACCCCATCTCAACAAAAGTGAAGAATTAAGAATAGATTGGAATAATCTTTATTACTCATGCTCTCACTGTAACGGAATTAAAGGTTCAAGGCACAAAGAATTACTTGATTGCTGTAACGAAAATCATAATGTGGATGTTGCTATTGCTTTACAAGCCCCAAGCGTACCTAATGGAAAAATTGTACTCACTAATACTTTAAACAATGACTCAGATTTATATGAATTAACAAATAAAACCATAGCTTTATTAGAGCAATGCTACAACAATGCGAATAGTGGCAATCAACAAGTGAGTCATGAGTATCTAAAAGAAAAAATTTTAGAAGAACATGCCTATTTACAAAGTTTACGTTTTCAATTAAAAAATGGATGGAATCGACTTAGACAGCAACAAAAAGCAGATCTAATTGAAAATATTACTAATATGCTTCAACAGAATTATCCATTTTCTGCATTTTGGAAAACCTATGTTCGAAATGATCCCTTTTTATCTGAAATTTTAAAATAAGCACAAACCGTCTTTCCCTCCTTGTACTATAAGGTTAGAGAAAGACTCTTTTAAAAATCAAAGCACCCCATGCCCCAACAGCATCTCTACTCCACTCACCTTTTTCATGTGCTTTAGACGCTCTTTTTCCCACTTCAATTGCTGCTTTAACTCAGCACAGTCCGCATCTATGGCTTTATATACATCACCAATATGCACATGCTCAGTCTTTACTTTTTTCACCAACTGAAAAGAATCTAAAATCTCCTCGATTTGACTTTCAAGCTGCTGACTCTGTGCATCCAATGCCAGTTTATAAAACTTCACTTGTTCCGCAGATAACTCTTTAACTCCTACACCGTTATTCTGTTCAAGCTGTAACTGGAGTTTCAACAAATAAAATAAATCCTGCTGCTCATACGCCTGACTTGCTTGCTGAAACAATTCAGTTTTTTCTGCTTTCTTCGACTCATCATGTTCACGGTCAGGATGAATCATCGCAGCGATCTTTAAATATACTGTTTTGAGTGACTGTGCTGCCATCTGCTCAGCTTGCTCACGTTTCTGCTGTTGCCTCAGTTGCTTGGCTTGTTCCCGTGCATGTTGTTGCTCAGCCACATACTGCTCAAAGTCATCTTGTTCTAATGCTGCATCCTGCTCAAAATTTTCATCAGATTCAAACTTGGCTGACTGTAGTTTTTTATTCTTTTTAACCGATTGCTGTGCATGTTGCTGATAAAAAGTATCAATCTGCTTCACTAGCTTTAGCTGTTCGTCTTTCAACATTTTAGAACGCTTTAACATTTGTGCAAGTTGGGCAGTTTTTTCATCGAGTTGCTGCATATCCGCTTTGGAAAACTCATGGCTATGTAACATATTCCAAAGTTGTTCTAACTGCTGAAATAATATTTCATGGAGTTCGCTATACACGGGTAAAAGTTTCTGCCGAGTATGTTGCTGAATTTCAGCTTGGGCATTTTGCCATGTGGCAAGGCTAATTTTTTGCTGTTCAATTTTATCAATCAGGCGATTCAGCTTTTTCTGCTGCGCAGACGGCTCAGCCCTTTGTTGTAAACTAACTTTGAGATCAAAGGACATGCTCATTCACCTAAAAATTTTAAAAACCCTAGCAATAATCAAATATTAAAAGTAGTGCGTTGCCAAAGCTATTTAGATCAACTTTTTAATCCACTATAGCAGTCAAGAAATCACTCGATTACGTCCTTGCTGCTTCGCAATATACAAATTTTTATCTGCACGACGAATCGCATCATTCATATCAGTATCATCTAACAGGACTACACTTACACCAATACTTAAACTGATGGCGTGATTTACAATAATTTGTTCTTGTTCAATCGTAGATCGGATTTTCTCTGCCAATACCGCAGCCCCGTCCAATGACGTGACAGGCAACAAAGCAATAAACTCTTCGCCACCTAAGCGTGCAACGAAATCAGTAATCCGTAAAGCAGTTGGAAGAATTTCTGCAACACGCTGCAATACCTGATCACCTGTTTCATGTCCAAAGGTATCATTCACCTTTTTAAAGAAATCGATATCCATTAATAGCACTGCATAAGTCTGTTGTGTACGCGACATTTGACTAAATAGATAGGATAAATAATCATTGAAAGCACGGCGATTATGTAAACCTGTAAGTGCATCATAACGCGCAATATGAGCTAACTCGACATTGGCAACTTGTAGTTCGTGCGTACGTTCTGCAACTTTTTGCTCAAGTGTGGCATTGGCATCTTGAAGTTGATGCTTCTGAGTAAGCAAGGTATCGGTCATGCTTTGCAACGACTGAGATAAGCCCCGAATCTCACGAATACTGGTCTGTGCTTCAAATTGAATATCTTCTTGCCCTTTTTCCACGGCATGCGCTGAATCTGCTAATAATTCAATCGGACGGCTAAACTTATTCGCCAATTTATAAGTAAGTAGCAACAGCAATAATGACAAAATAAAGCCCAGAGCTAATATTTTATGTTGCAGTGATTTCACTTCTGCTAAAGCAATCGAAATAGGCTGACGAATAATCACGTGCCAACCTAAATTGCTCTTAGTTTGCGAAAGCACAGGGACATCTGTAGTTAAATACTGTTGTTTTTCATTCCAATTATGCAAAAAATAATGTCCACGATTTGCCTGAAATGCAGGAGGCTGGACTTGTCCAATGCTTTTAAATGGATATAGAATTTCACCATGCTGATTGATAATAAATACCTCAATACCGCGTTGTGCAGCATTTTCCGATAATGAACTACTTAATACATGGCTCGCCCAACTCCAATCTGCATGTGCAGCCAAAACGCCTTTAATTTTCTGTGTCGATGGATCATAAATTGGCGTAGCGAAATCAATAAAACGTAATGGTTCATTAGGATTAATCGCTTTAATTTTCTTGGCCAGTAAAACAGCTTTATGTACATCGCCTAGATAGACTTGATTTACACCATGAATAAACCACGGGCGTTTTGAAACATCTGCCCCTTCTAGTAAATGATTAGCTGCAACGACCACTTGCCCCTGAGTATTGGCGATTCCTAACCAAGCATAATATTTATAAGACTTTTTGACTTGCTCAAGTTGTTGTTGTACTCGCGGGTTATGAAAATCAGCTTCAGCAAAAAATGGAGATTGGCTTAATAACACCATTTCTCGCTCACGTTCTGTAAGCGAGTTTGCCAAGGTATTGCTGATACTTTTCGCTGCAATATATAAGGTCTGACCGCTGGTTTGACTCATTTGCGCCGAAGCAGTCTTACCAATATATAAAGTAATACATAGTCCAAACATAAAAGACATCCCTGCGAACAGGACCAGTAGTCGATTACGAAAGGAATCTATGCGAAATATATTCATTTGCATCCTAATAGCAAATCACTTTTTAAACTCAGCAATATATCAAAGATCTTTTATGAATTATTAAGTCAAAGTAACGAATGTAGTTGGAAAAATACTGAATCCGATGAAAATAGACTCAAGTTCTATTACTCAAGCTTAAGCTGTAATTTTCGGTTGCAATAACGTATTCATATTTAAGAATTTAATTCTCAAAGTATAATAAATGGTGCTATTTTTAAGAAAAATGCACCACTTTTCACCAAAATTACAATTTACTTTCTAAATTGGTGCGTTTTTTGCTTTGTATTTTTTATCAAATTGAGTTGTTCAACGACAGCTTAAGTTTTTAGATTTACTAAATCTATTTTGGTGCAAAAAACGAATCAAATGTTTGCATCGAAATTAAATTTAGCACTTTTTTTGAGCACCACTATGCAAAACGTAGATCTATTTTTCTTACTGCTTGGTGCAGTACTCGTATTGGCAATGCATGCAGGTTTTGCATTTCTTGAGCTTGGTACAGTCCGCCACAAAAACCAAGTCAATGCGCTCAGTAAAATTCTGACCGATTTTGCGATTTCAGCAATCGCTTATTTCTTTGTCGGTTACTGGATTGCATACGGACAAAACTTTTTCCATGCAGGAAGCACTTTAGCGGCTGACCATGGGTATAACCTAATGCGTTGCTTTTTCTTACTCACCTTCGCAGCAGCGATTCCAGCAATTATTTCTGGCGGCATCGCAGAACGCGCCAAAATGCGTTCACAAGCAATCGCCACTTTAATTCTGATTGCTTTAATCTATCCTTTCTTCGAAGGCATGATTTGGAATGGTAACTACGGCTTTCAAAAATGGTTAGAAAGCTCTTTTGGTGCGAGCTTTCATGACTTTGCAGGTTCAGTCGTTGTGCATGCAATGGGTGGCTGGATTGCATTAGCCGCAGTGATCTTACTTGGCGCGCGTCATGGTCGTTATAAGCATGATGGTCGTGTGAGTGCACATCCACCTTCATCGATTCCATTCCTTGCTTTAGGCTCTTGGATTTTAATTGTTGGTTGGTTTGGCTTTAATGTCATGAGCGCACAACGCGTTGATGCTATTTCAGGATTAGTTGCGATTAACTCTCTTATGGCAATGGTTGGTGGTACATTGTCAGCAAACTTCATGGGTAAAGGTGACCCTGGTTTCTTACATAATGGCCCTCTCGCAGGTTTGGTCGCAATCTGTGCAGGCTCTGATATTGTGCACCCAATTGGTGCACTTGTAATTGGTGGTGCTGCGGGTGCTTTGTTTGTGTATTTATTCACTTATACACAAAATAAACTTAAAGTAGATGATGTTTTGGGTGTATGGCCTTTACATGGTGTATGTGGTGCATTTGGTGGGATTGCGGCAGGCATATTTGGTCTACAAGCATTAGGTGGTTTAGGAGGTGTCTCTATCATTTCTCAAATCATTGGAACAGTTTTAGGCATTGTGATTGCGCTTGCTGGTGGTTTCACCGTTTATGGCATATTGAAAGTTACAATGGGGATTCGCCTTTCTCAAGAAGATGAATATCGTGGTGCGGATCTTTCAATTCATAAAATTTCAGCAAATTCAGAAGAATCAATGTTTTAAAAAGAATTTTTTAAAGCGGCTATTCAGCCGCTTTTTTTATGAACATTTTAAGAGACAATTAAGTTTCAAATTATTAAATAACAAAACTATCATTCTGCCGAATTGCATGCTCTATGATTTTAAAAACACGTTTTTTCTTAATCGCAAGTTTCTTATTATTTGTGAGCTTTTTTATCCTCTTATTCGTGTTTCCAGTCGGTGGAGCTATAGATCTATATCTGATTCAACCATGGGTAGGAACTTTTGGCGATTTTGCTTTGAAAGGCGATTGGTATCTTGCAAAGCTCAATCATACTTATGTCAAAAAAGTTTTAACTATTGTCTATGTAAGCTTTTTCCTACTGTGGATCGCTTCTTTTAAAATAGAAAAATTCAAAGCGAAACGTTGGCAGTATGGCTATATGTTTTGGGTCAGTATGCTATGTACATGCATTATTGGTCTAATGAAAGCACAAGCTGCTCATGCTTGCCCATGGGATATGACCCATAAGACTGTCACAGGTTTTATTTGGGATTTTTCAGCAACCGCTGGACATTGTTTTCCAGGTGGTCATGCAAGTACAGGTTTTGGCTTAGTTACAGGCTATTTTCTTTATCGCCTCGATCAGCGTAAAAGAGCTTGGTTTTATTTATTTGCAGGTGTATTACTTGGCTTGGCAATGGGCTGGGCACAAATGATGCGTGGTGCACATTTCCTCAGTCATAATTTATGGACAGCTTGGATTTGCTTTGCTATCAATATTGTGATTTATATGATCACCTATAAACGTCATTTAGCTCATGCAGCGGCTAATTCTTTAACGCAAATGAGTCCTGATATGATAAAGTGATGCCCTACTCGCATGGCTTCATGCATGATTATGATATTCACTTAGGTACTGTTTGCTGCTGATGGATGACTTTCAAAATTTCTTAGAAACTACTTTAACTAAGCAACAATCTTCCATTCAAGCCTATGATCTAGGTTCTCAAAAAGTATGGTTAAAGAAAGCATCTGAACGTCACGGTTTATGGCTGTACACCCCATTGAAGTGGTTAGCAAAAATATTTAATTTAGGTGCAATTACTCCTGTTCCAAATCAAGGGGGTTCTGCTGCAATTCAATGTGAATACCATCGGATTCAAACACTCAAATCTTTAGGTGTTTCTACATCGAATGTCCTTGCAGTTTCAAAAAAAGGAATTTTGCTTGAAGACATCGGATCACAACATCAAAGTAGCGTCTCACAACTAGATCAAGCATTGGCTTGTCAAAAAGATATTCATTCAAAATCATTATTATTTAGCCAAGCAATTCAAGCTATTCAGTATATTCATTCTAAACAAGGCTATTTAAGCGAAGCATTCGCTCGCAACATTCTCGTCGATCAAAATAACCGATTTAGTTTTATTGATTTTGAAACTGACCCGCATGAAGTCCTGAGTCTACATGATTGTTTTGTTCGTGACTGGTTGCTATTTATTTTTTCTACAGCCTATCATTTCGAATTTGAACAATTATCCGATGCTAGTCAAATTCTTTATCAAGCCCTCCTTGCTGAACCGCAAGTTTATAGTGATGTATGCAAAGTTGGGAAACGCTTAAAATGGGTTCTGAATTTTAAGATTAGCAAAGTGGGTAATGATGGCAAACGGATTCAGAAATGTGTATTGTTTTTACGTTGCTTAAAAGAGCATTCTGAAACAATCAGTTAACTCATTTGATAATTCAATCAATCAAATCAACGATAGCTAAACTTAAAGCTTTTTAGGTAAGCGAACCAGAACTGATAAACCACCTAAATCAAGACTTCGAGATAAAACTAGGCTTCCACCCAGTCGCTGCGTGGCTTTATCGACAATTGAAAGTCCTAGACCACTGCCCACTTCTAAATGATGGTGCACTCGATAAAAACGTTTTAGAACTTTATCGTATTGTTCAGCATCAATACCGACACCGCTATCTTCGATTTGAATACAAGCAAAATCGTCACTGTCACTGTAAACCGAAATATTAATAATACCTTGATCTGGCGTGTACTTAATCGCGTTATCAATCAGATTAAAAATAATTGAATGAACAGTTGATTCAAGACTTTGCATTTCAATCAAATCGTTACGTTCAAAACCTAAGTCAATTTCTTTTTGCATTGCAAGATTAACAAGCTGTTCAACACAATTGAGTGCGACATCATTCAAACGAAAGTGAGTATTTGGTTCGATTAAACTTAATCCAACATCTTGTTTTGCTAAAGCTAAAAGCTGCGTCACCAAATGCTGAATACGCGCCAAGCCTTTACTCAAATTTTGCAATGCTTCATGTTCAGGAAATTGACTAATCAGAATCTTGGTCTGTAAATTGAGTGCAGTGACGGGTGTTCGTAATTCATGTGCAGCATCTGCTATAAACTGCTTTTGTTCGGTTTGAGCATGTTGAATTCGTTCAAATAAATGATTCATCTCCTCAATAGTTGGGATCAACTCTTGAGGATAATCATTGCTATCAATGGGCGCTAAACCATCTGAATCACGTCGCCTTAATTCTGTTTTGAAATCGTCGAGAGGTTTTAAACTCAAACGAATGATAAAAGCTAAAACCAAAATCGCAAAAGGCAATAAAATAATATAGGGAACAAACATACTCCCTGCCAATTCCCAAGCAAATGATTGGCGAACATCTTCCTGCTGACTAACTTGTATTTGATAGTCCTTTAAAGGAATGACATAGACACGCCATTTACCTTGTGGCGTGTCTTGGCTATAAAAGCCCGCTTGTTTTACAGGGGGAATGAGTAAGTGTGTTTGATGCCATAAATGACTTTGATCTTTATAAGCCCAAATATCAACCAGCAAATCTTCTTCGTGATATGTGCGATGCAATTCAACTTTACTCACAACAGTTGTTAATGGCTGAGCAGTCGAACGCTCAGCCATATATTGCATTTGTGTATCAAGAATCTCATCAACTTCATGTAAAGCTGTTTTATAAGCTGTAAAAATTAATAAACATCCAAGCAGCAAACTAAAGACCGAGGTTCCCCAAATCAGTCTTTTTTTCAGTGAGTATTGCTTAGATATTTTCATAAATATTTATGATTGTCCTAGTCGGTAACCCAAACCACGGATAGTTCGAATAAAATCTTTACCTAGTTTTGCACGTAAGTGATGTACATAAACCTCTATGGTATTACTGGTCACCTCACTATCAAAATCATAAAGCTTATCTTCAAGATTTGCTTTGGAGAAGATTTTATTTGGATGGCTTACAAGCGGAATTAAAATTGCCCATTCACGGTTTGATAACTCAATCTGTTGTCCTTTGAAGGTCGCCAAATGCTGCTCGACATCAAGAACCAAATCACCATTTTTCAATAACTGCGATTGATTTTTAAGTTGTGCTGTTTCTGCATGACCTCGACGTAATAATGCATTAATTCGTGCCAATAATTCATCGAACTCATAAGGTTTAATTAGGTAATCATCCGCACCTTGATTCAATCCATCGACACGGTTTTGCAGTTGATCTCTGGCTGAAATGATTAATACTGGAAGTGCACTACGCTGACGGATTTGTCTCAATACCTGCATACCATCCATCATAGGCAAACCCAAATCAAGCAAAACCAAATCAAAATGATGCTTTGCTAATAAGGATAGCCCATCTACGCCATTATTGACCCACTCTACCTCGAATTGATGGTAGCGCAACAGAGTCAATGTTGACTCTGCAATCATAAAATCATCTTCGATCATCAAGATTTTGGTCATGACTTTATCTCACCTTATGGGTTAGAACATGTCGCTAACATGTCATTTTTAGGGTCAATCACCTTAGTTTTGACATCAAGTAAACTTAACATCGTTGGAAACAAATTGTCTTGACTCAATTCACTCTTATTTTGCTTCGCTAAACATTTCATTTGTTCTGGAGCTTGTTTTTTCCAAAGATCAGAGAACCACATAAACATTGGAACATGGGTTTGTTGAGTCGGGGCAATTGCATATGGCGCTCCATGTAAATACATGCCACTTTCACCTGTTGATTCACCGTGATCCGATAAATACCACAAGCCTGCTTTGTGCTGTGTTTGACCTTTTAACGTTTCAATCAATGAGTCCAAAACATAATCCGTATAAAGCAAGGTATTATCATAACTATTCACAAGTGAATCACGCGAACAACCTTGAATCGCATTGGTATCACAGGTTGGTTTAAAAACTTTAAATTCTGCTGGAATACGTTTGTAATAGGCTGGACCATGACTACCCATTTGATGTAGTACCACTAAGCGTGGACGCGTATCATCTTTAGGAATTGTTGCAAGATAAGCTTTCAGGCTATCAATTAAAATATCATCAAAACACTCTTCATCTTTACACCATTTCTTTTGAATTGGCTCTGGAATCTTAAATTGCTCAACTCGATCACAAGTTCCCTTACAACCAGAATTATTATCAATCCATGTCACCTGATAACCTGCACGTTTTGCAATATCCAGTAGACCTTCACGATGGCTTGCAAGTCGTTCATCATATTCTTTACGTGGCATACCTGAGAACATGCATGGTACGGAAACAGCTGTCGCTGTACCACAAGAACTCACTTGAGCAAAATTAATTAAATCCTGTTTCGCAAGCTTCGGATTGGTATTCTTAGCGTAACCATTCAAAGAAAAGTTTTCTGCACGTGCCGTCTCACCCACCACTAAAACCATCAATTTAGGTAAAGCAGCAACATTCGCTTTCTGCATTGAAGCATCTTCACCATAAGTCACTAACGGTAAATTTTCTTTAGGTGCTTTCTTCTTATAATATGAAGCAAATGAAGCAATCATATTTTGCGGTGAGATCATTCCCTTTAAATCACGGTGTTCACGGAATATCGCTGCAAAATCAACGTAAAAAACAAACAATAATCCACCAACCAAAGCCAATGAAACAATTGAAGCAATCACTTTTTTTACAATTTGACGCAGCATTGGTTCAGGCTTTAACTTCACCATCAAAATAGCAATGATGGGAAGTACTGTCATTCCTAATGTCCATACAACTAAATGCCAAGACCATGTATCACGTGCTTCAGCAACATCAGTTTGCATTAAATTTTGCACTTGTTCTGATGTAATTAAAACACCAAGCGTATTCACAGCATATGAAGCAAAGCCACCAATAAAAACTAAAACAATCGCTATTGGTTTTGCTGTCCATTTCCAGTTAAAAAGCTGAAAAATAAAATGATAAGCTGCAACAACGACTATAACGGATGCTGCGACAAACATTCCCGCTTTTATCCCAGTATAGGGCGTAAGCGATTGGATTTTTTCATAAAAAGCAAAGTTAAGAAAAATACCTAACCATATTGCAAGCAATAGATTAAATGCAAACAAGGATATCGATTTGGTCTTGAGTTTCTGTAGGAACATGATCTTCACAGTCTGAAAATAGATTTCTTAACTTGCTTAAGATAAGAATAAAAACTTAAAAATGACTTAAACTAAATAATTGAGAGTTAACAAAACAATGGATCTATATCTAGACATCAAAGTATATTTCAAAATAATTCATTTTAAAACAATGAATTCCATTTACTTTCCATCTAAAATTTATCTTAGTTTTATTATCGAAAATCATTTTATTCAGTTAAATGATTATATTACAACATAATAAAATAGAAATAAAAAAACACCCCCTAAGTCAGACTTAGGGGGTGTTTTTAGATACAAGATATTAGAATTTGAATTCTAATCCTAGGCCACCTACAGGTTGCTTGTCTTTTTTATCCGCTTGCTCAAGCGTTAAATAGCCAGCATAACCATAGGTTTTTACTTGCTTACTAAATGCGTAATCCGCACCTGCGATGACTTGCTTAGCTTTGAAGTCAGCACTGTTGTCTTTGAAACTGGTATCGTTTTGGCTGTACTGAGCTTTCACTGTCCAGTTTTTAGACTGTGGAATGTTATATTCAGCACCGACTAACCAACCTTGTGCATCATCAATATTTTTAGCTTTTGCAGCCCATTTAGTTGCATCACCCGCATCAGCATAAGAAGTTTCTTCAACTTCTGAACTTTGATAAAGTGCTTTAAGCGCTAAACCATCAATTGGATTTAATCGACCAATCGCACGAACTGTATTTGCAGCAGCAAACACTGATCCACCAGCAATTTCAGGATCAGATGCATTTAAAATACCTTTACCTAAGAACGTACTTGGGATCGCTTTGTCATAACCGAGACCCGCAACAAAAAGTGGGTTTTCATAAGTTACCGAAGCTGACCAAGCATCACCTAAGCCCTGACCTTCAACTTTGGCACCACCACTGCTTTGCTTAATCCCAGTCGCCTCACCTGTTGCCAGTAAAGCATTAAATTTAAATGCACCATCAAGAACTTTGACTGCAGGTGACTCATAGATCACTACATTATCAATACGGTTTTCGCCAGTAAAAATCCCTGTTACATCTGCTTTGTTAGCAACATAGTTGTTGAAGGTATCTACAACACTTGAGAGTTGCTTGACTGGTGTGTCATGTTTACCAATTTTAACTGTACCCAACTTGCTATCTTTTAAGCCAACAAAACGGTTACGTTGAGTCCAATCAGTGGTGTCGCCATCAGCACTTAAACCCCATTCTGCAGCATATACAGCGCTTAAACGATCAGTAAGTTTTTCATCGCCTTTAATCCCAATGAACGAACTATTTGAGCTAATTTCCCAAACATCTTTATTTCCAATCGTTGCATTTTTTTCTGGTAAATAATCAACACTGGCATCAATCTCACCATAGATTGTTGGTGCTGCAAATGTTGAAGTTGCGAGTAAACCAAGCACTGCTGCTGTTACAATTTTGATTTTCATTGTTTACGTCCTAGCTAAATTTGTAACAAATCCTACACATTAACTTTATATGACAAAACGATTAAAATCTTATTTATTTATTCTATTTTCGACTAAAGTTTAATTTTTACACACATCAACTACATATTATGAATTTTATAAAAAATTGTTTTTTTATTAATAAATTTCAATGAATTAAATAATACTATTAAAAACACTATTCTATAAGAAATACTTATACGCAATCACGAGACTTTGAGTTAAAACAATAAACTTTGCGAATGAAGCAATATAAAAACTATCCTTTATATTTCAAAATTAAGAAATATTAAAAGAAATTTGTAATAAAAATTTGTTTTCATCTTGTATTTTCTTTCCAATAGAACATCGGGAATAGACACAAAATAGCAACCATACAAATCAAACATAAGTAACGATAATACCCAATCGCATCAGCCAAAATTCCACTTCCTAAGTAGAGTAAACCACTCATGGTAGCCATAATCGATACCTGAAAAGTAAAATCTGTACCTGCAAATGCTTTGCGACTGTACTGCATAATCAAAGTTAAGATGACCACCAATAACATTGCTGAACATGCATCTTCAAATGCATTGACGATATATAACCAAAATGGCGTAATCTGCTGATTAGTTTCATAGCCATAAGCAATGCCCGTATAAGCAACTAAACTGATGATCTTCAGAATTGAGAAAGTAATTAAGCATTGTATTCTGGAAAAATGTTTCAATAAAAGCCCTGCAACACCTGCTCCTACCAGCGCTGCCATAGCACCAAATATGGTGATAAAAACACCTATTTGGGTGTAATTTAGCCCCATATCTACCATCAAAGGTTTGAGTACTGGTCCTGCCAAACCATCAGCAACTTTAAAACTCAATAAGACCATCAACCACGTTTTTAACTCTTGAGAAGATGTAAAATACGTAAGATATTTTTTAATTGATCGGCTAAATGAAATCGAAGAAGTTGTCTGCGTGCTATTTGTAAAATCATGCCTAGGCTCTCGATAAAACAAAATAGGTAGGGTATTCAAAAAGACCAACATGGCTAAAATAAGAAATGTCTTTTGCCAATTTAACCAATCTAAACACCAAAGCACTGCTCCACCACCAACAATAAATCCTAAGCGTGAACCAATCACTTGAAAAGTATTACCCCAATGCTGTTGATCCTGTTTGAGTAAATTGACAGCTAAAGCATCTGTGGCAATATCTTGTGTCGCACCAGTAAAATTCATCAAAAAAAGTAAGACAAAGAAAATAAATAAATAACTGGGTTGATCAAGTGCTTGAATAGGGAAAAATGACAAAATAACCAAAATAAAAACACTGGATAATTGCGTTGGAATAATCCAGCTACGGTAATGCCCTAAACGAGAGAGTGCAAAACGGTCAACATACGTCGCCCAAAAGATTTTGATCGACCAAGGCAGCATCAGTAAACCAAAACCACCGATATGTGCTAAAGAGACACCTTGTGCCCTTAAAATTACGGGTAAGGCATGGGTCATGAAACCTACAGGTAATCCCTGTGCCCAATATAAAGAAAACAATAAAATGTAAATCTGTCGAAGATTAAGCATTTACAGTTTTCCAGAGTAACAAAAGAGAGAACTCAAGTATCCAATCCTTTCATTGATCTGGCAATAAAATCTTAGTTTTTGCCAATGCGAGACCTGTCATGAGCGTTTAACATAAGTTGTAGTTGTCATCGTATTTACAGATTTATGCCACAATATTTTCCTGACTTACCTCCGTTAGTTCCGCAGCGTGGAACGGCTTTCAGTCGTACTTTGTGTAGAAAACTGTTTTTAGGACAAGGTTGGACTGTGGTTGGAGAAATTCCAAACTTACCCAAAGCAGTTGCTATTATTTCTCCACACACTTCAAATATTGATGGTTGGTATGGTTTCTTGGCAATTGGAGGGCTCGGTTTAAAAATTACAGTTTTGGGAAAAGATACTTTATTTAAACCACCTTTTAAGTCAATTTTAGATTGGGCAGGACTCATTCCTGTTCACCGTGACAGCACCAATGGTCTTACTGAGCAAGTGGTTGCGACTATTCACAAATATGACAAAATTTGGGTTGGCATGGCGCCCGAGGGAACACGAAAAAAAGCTGAAAAAATAAAAAGTGGCTTTTATCATATAGCTCATGCAGCAGCAATACCCATTGTGATGTTTGCTTTCGACTACGATCGCAAAACCATTTACAGCTTAGGAGCATTTACACCAACAGGTCACTATCAAAATGACCTTGAACAGATTATGCAGCATTATGTTGGTCATTTTTCTCCAAAGAATCCTGCTTGGCTGGCAGAACCATTACAAAAACTAGTGAAAAAGGACTAGAAAATTAGGGGTAAATCTGCTCTGATGTGCCCATCTTTTTGTCTATTTTATCTCCACTTCATATGAAAATTGCTCGACTGTCTTGCTTGGCTTTATTCAGCTTAGCTTTATTTGGTTGTGATCAAACTGTAAAAAATGCTCCCCCTACGACTTCGATTAAAGCTCGTGAACCTGTTATCGCTTTGGCTTTAGGTGGAGGTGGTGCAAAAGGTTTTGCGCATATTGGCGTCATTAAAGTTTTAGAATCTCATGGTATTAAAGCTAAGATTGTCACTGGAACAAGTGCAGGTAGCTTTGTTGGAAGTATTTATGCAAGTGGGCAAACCCCTTATCAAATGCAAAATCTCGCATTAAAACTTCAAGAATCTGATTTGCGTGATCTTACCATCAATAGCCAAGGCATTATCCTTGGGCAAAAACTGCAAAACTATGTCAATACGCAAGTTGGTAACAAACCAATTGAAAAATTTCCAATTCGCTTTGCGGCGGTTGCCACTCGTTTAGACAATGGTAAAAAAGCTGATTTTATTAAAGGAAATGCAGGTCAAGCCGTACGAGCCTCTTGCAGTATTCCCAACGTCTTTGTTCCAGCTGTGATTGGTAATACCAAATATGTAGATGGTGGTTTAGTCAGTCCTATTCCTGTGAAAACTGCGAAAGATATGGGTGCTGATATTGTGATTGCAGTCGATATATCTGCGCGTCCAACAGGTGATAAACCATTAAGTATGTGGGGTTTATTGGATCAGACCATTAATATTATGGGGCAACAAAGTATTAATGAAGAATTGAGCCAAGCAAATGTTGTAATTCAACCGAAAGTCGGTCATTTGGGTGTACTTGATCTGAAATCGAGTAATCAAGCAATTTTAGAAGGCGAAAAATCGGCTCAAGCGAAAATTACATCAATCCAAAATGCAATTGCAACGTTTAAGAAATCTCCTGCTGCATTCAAACCTGCACCAAAAGCTAAATTCTAATCATTATCTTCAGGGGCTGCTGCTATTCTATAATAATCATCAGCCCCAATATCTAAAAAAACAATCTTTGTATATTCATAAACATAATGATCTGCTACAGTGCCAAAGTGAATGTTTTTTCACCTAACTCAGTTTAATGATGCGAGCAAATCTATGGAGTTTGTAGTTGAACCTTGGCACTGGTTTGTATTAGGAATTTTGCTGATCCTTTCAGAGTTGATTTTGACCGCTTTTGCTGCGTTATGGTTTGGCGTAGCCGCAATTATGGTCTGCATTTTACTATGGCTTTTCCCAATGATGGGCTTTACCACCCAAGTGGTCACATGGGGAATTTTATCAATTTTATGTACGATTCTTTGGTTCAAGTTTATCAAACCACTTTCAATTGATAAAACTAAAGCAGGTCTAGCGCGTGAATCAACAATAGGTCAAGTGGGTATGGTGATTAAAACTGGACTTGATCATGGACAAATCGTCGTACGCTTTCCCATGCCCCTTTTAGGTTCTGATGAATGGAATTGCCGTTCTACAGCTCCAGTACAAGTTGGTGATCGTGTCCGAGTAATTGATATTTTAGGTAATGATTTAGTCGTTCAACCACATAGCAACTCATAAACATAAGGAGGGTTTCCAATGTCTGTCGGTACTATTGTTGTCTTAGCACTTTTAGCTTTTATTGGCACAACTATTTTTAAAGGGGTGCGTATTGTTCCTCAAGGGTATAAATGGATTGTGCAACGTCTAGGTAAATACCATACCACCCTAAACCCAGGTCTGAACTTTGTTATTCCTTATATCGATGAAGTGGCGTATAAAATTACAACGAAAGATATTGTGTTAGATATTCCATCTCAAGAAGTGATTACTCGAGACAATGCTGTTTTAGTGATGAATGCTGTCGCTTATATCAATCTAACAACTCCAGAAAAAGCCGTGTATGGAATTGAAAATTATACGTGGGCGATTCAAAACCTAGTGCAAACTTCATTACGTTCGATTGTCGGCGAAATGGATTTAGATGATGCTTTATCATCTCGTGACCACATTAAGGCGAAATTAAAAGCTGCCATTTCTGATGACATTTCAGATTGGGGCATTACCCTTAAAACAGTTGAAATTCAAGATATTCAACCATCTCACACCATGCAAGCTGCGATGGAAGCACAAGCAGCGGCTGAACGTCAACGTCGTGCAACGGTGACGAAAGCAGATGGTGAAAAACAAGCTGCGATTTTAGAGGCGGATGGTCGTTTAGAAGCTTCCCGTCGTGATGCAGAAGCTCAGGTAGTCCTTGCTGAATCTTCACAACGTGCGATTGAAATGATCACCACTGCTGTAGGTGATAAAGAAATTCCTGTTGCTTATTTATTGGGTGAGCAATATGTGAAAGCAATGCAGGATCTATCTAAATCAAGCAATGCAAAAACTGTGGTACTCCCATCGGATGTACTTAATGCTATCCGTGGAAT
This sequence comes from Acinetobacter sp. WCHA39, assembly GCF_002165385.1. Lineage (NCBI taxonomy): Bacteria > Pseudomonadati > Pseudomonadota > Gammaproteobacteria > Moraxellales > Moraxellaceae > Acinetobacter > Acinetobacter sp. WCHA39. Next base: position 38,553 of record NZ_NHRP01000001.1, on the reverse strand, counting down.
TATGGGGAAACATTAAACTCCCTTTCCAATCAAAATAAAGCAGCGTTATCGCTGCTTTATTTTTTATACATTCTGAATCAGTTTTCGTTCTTTAACTGGCAATTTTCCTGCCACCAAATCATAAGAATCTTTAATTAGGTCTTGCAGCAAATCTGCTGTAATTTCATCACCGCTGGCAATTGATATCCAATGTTTATTATTCAAATGGTAACCTGCAGAAATTGAAGGATATAGCTCTTGATATTCCAAGCTTTTCTCAGGCTTACATTTGATAGTTACAAGCAACTTTCCAGAATATGCACCAATCAACATAAACATTTTGTCAAAAATTTTAAACAGCTCACAATCTGGTCCAAAGCGTTGGGACTGGATTCAAAAAGCAAGTTCTTGTCCATACTCGAGTGTAAGTTGTTGTAATTGATCGTCCTTCATAAAACCATATCCTATTTTATTTCTTATCGTTTATGATCTTGGCTTAGATCAACTTTGGCGTGCTAACAAGAATTGAGAAATTTCAACAAGTTCTTTAGCATCATCCCCGAAATATGCTAATGCTTCAAAAGCTTGATCGTGTAAAGTTTGAGCATAAGCCTGAGCTTGAGCCAATCCCATCAATGCAGGATAAGTAGATTTTTGCACTTGCTCGTCTTTACCCGCAGTTTTACCTAAAATTTCAGTGCTTGCTGTAATATCTAAAATATCATCTTGAACCTGAAAAGCTAAACCAATGCTTTGCCCAAATTGGCGTAGTTTAGGAATTGCTTGATCTGTCCCAGTAAAGATAGTCACTGCACCCATCATGATCGCAGCTTGAATCAATGCACCCGTTTTATTACGGTGAATATTTTCTAATTCAGTTTGATCAACTTGTTTGCCTTCAGCTTGTAAATCAAGCACCTGTCCGCAAACCATTTTAGAGCTTGCTGTCGCCAAAATCTGCATTTGTTTTAAGACAATGGCTGCATCTGTACCTTGACCTTGTTCATCAAACAAACGGCTGCCCAATATCTCAAATGCCATGGACTGTAAAATATCACCAGCCAATAGTGCAGTATCTTCGCCAAATGCTACATGACAAGTTGGTTGACCTCGACGTAACAAATCATTATCCATACACGGCAAATCATCATGTGCTAAGGAATAACAATGTATTAACTCAATCGCAACGGCAGCACGACGAACCGCTGCAAAATTATGATTTGGCAATAAAGCTGCTGTTGCATAACATAATGCAGGACGAACACGCTTGCCGCCCAACATTACTGCATGATGAACGGCTGACTTTAAAGGTTCGGGAATAGAAAATGCAGCCAATGCTGTCAATAAATCTTGTTGAATACGTTGTTGAGATTGTTGTAAAACATCCGCATTAACTTGAGAAATAGATGACACGATTGCCTCGGGAAATGATCTGATAAAATAGGTTTAACTCTGGCATCATAACACTATTTAGTTATGACAGGTAATTCAGCCGTTTTTAATGATTTTGTAATTTATCAATTTTTATTGTTTAGCTTACTTATAATAACCGAACCAATAAATTGGCTCGGTTTTATTAAAAACTAATGCTTATCCCACTAGTAACAACTGTTATTGGTGTTTTAAATATTAGTGAAAAATTTAAATTGATTTATCAATTACTTAGTTCAGAGCTCAATATCTTGAGGTTTACTTTTCGAACTAGTAGGAGGTGTGAATTCAACCCCAGCCTTTTTAAAAAGTTGTGGTACTTCAACTAATGCCATTGACGAGTTCTTAGCAATACCTGTCACATCAGCTACTAAATTTTTAGCGCCACCTACTGTAAATCCACTTGATGTTAATGATTGTGGATTTGAAATAATCGCTGTAGAAATCTGTGAAGCTCCGCCAGCCAGATCTTTAGCCATTAATGTTGCAATACCAAAATTTTGTGCAGCAGCAAGTAAATTTTTTTTCTTCTCCGCACTTAAATTTTTAATAGTTGCAATTGTTTCTGCTTCATCTTTTTTACTTGCAGCCATCACTTCATCAGTTGGTTTTTCCAAAGAAGCTAGAATAGCCTCTTTTTCTTGTAAATTAGTTGTAGACTTAAGTGCTTTTAATTTAGCCTGAATTTCACCACTCATTTTACTTGTTGAAATCGTAGCAGCTAAAGCTGCACGGCTTTCTTGAAAAAGTAAGTTAGTCGCACTAGCTTGTGTTAAAAAATCGGTAACATTAACATTGCTAGATGCTGATGTACCAATTACATTTTGGGTCATCTTAGACGCAAAATCTCCAAAACCGGCATGTGCATTTGAAATTGTACCGATTATTATTGTTGCAACTATAAGTTTGTTCATAAGGTTTCCTTATTGGGTTGAATCAGCTTTTTGAGCAGTTTGTTGAAGTAGCGGAGGTAAATCATTTAATAATTGTAAAAGATAAGTTTCTTTATAGTTTTGCATAGAAAAACCTTTCAAATTAATTTCTTGTTTAATCCCTTGAGTTCCAATTTTTTGTTGGTTCTCATTAAATAAGCGTACACCAGTAGTGACATCTAGAGTTGCACGACAGTTTTTATCATTTGCATCACATATCAGAGAATTAGGTTGTACATTCACTTTAAATACTGGTTGTATACAAGTTTTTGGTTCAAATAATTTAAGATTTAATTGTTTTTTAAATCCAGCATTTTCGGTCATATATTGAATATTATCTTTAAGTGAGCGCCCCTTTTCTAAGTCGACACCTGTGGCATAGAACGGGTATTTAGAATATTTAGCAAATCCATAATACGTCATCATTGTAAAAGGCTTAAATTGAATCTCACCACTTTGTTCTGTAGCTAAAAATGCGCACATTGAACGTGATAGATTAGAATCTATAGCATTCTCTTGAGTATCAACTTGAATTATATCTCCTGACTTAACAGAGATATTGTCACTCTTCCCAATAGGTGCATCGAGTTGTGCTGTGACTTCATTACCATCACGGGAAATGACCGTTGCCTCCCAAGTCGGGATCAACACTTGTTTACCAGAAATCGTTTGCGAGTTATAAATATTAATTTTTAACCCTAAATTCAATTGTTTACCTTGATCTTGAATACTGATTATCTGATTATCTGATTTACTTACTTTCAAGTCAGTACGAGTAAATTTCAGATCTTTCTTAAAAGTTTCTGCCAATTTAATTAATGCATTTTTAAGTGCAACTTCTTTCTGATTTTCCAATGAAAATCCCATACCATCTGAAATGATATCCTTAATTTCATTACTTGCATGTGCAACATGAATGACTCGACCAGAACTATCAATCATTTCTGCCATGACATCACTATAAACAAATTGCTGCTGAGTGAGTTGTCCCACTTTTTGTTCATAACCTATTGTGGGTGTAACATATAAACGAATAAAAAAATCAGGGAGTTCTCGACGGTTAATATCCTCAGCCTGCGCTAATTTCGTTTCCTCACTAATGGACTGAGCAAGAGCACTATAACGACGATTGACAGGAACTAAAGTAAATGGTGCATTATCTCCTGTCGCATCAGAAAAGATTTGCTCAACCAATTCTTTTGGTTCATCTCCAAAACGAATGATATCCATAACAAGAGCTTTAGGTTTCCGAATAGACTGTCTTACATTAGACGTCATTTTACTAAATTCTTTCGTATTTCCATACAGCATGATAGGAATTGCAACCGCATAGTCTCTATCAGCATGGACAATCCGAATAAGATCACCTTCACTCGAACTCAGCTCATCATTTTTGCCAATACCTTGATCAAATCCTTTATCTAAAATCAGATAAGATTTCCAACGATCAATAATAGTTGTTTTAATTTCTGAAAGCTTGAATTTAGCTTTTGTACTTTCTACAAGTTGCTGTACTAAAATCAGCATATTATTCTGATACTGTGTAATAATTTTTTGATCAGTGGCAGTTTGACCAATTTCACTACTCATTACTTTAATGGGCTGAACATATGTTTTACTTTCACTAAATATTACTTCACCCGTTAAAATATTAGTCAACTTAAACGACACTGTTAAAGGCAAAAATATTTCAGTTGTCGATTGTTTCTGTACTAAATATTCACTCGCACGCACTACATCCAAAGATGCAACATAAGTACGATTTTTAGTATTTTGCTCAATTTTTGTAACGACTTGATCAGGAAAAGCCTGTTTTAGTGCTTTCTCAAAATTTGCTTGTAATTGTACTCTTAATTCAGGTGTGATTGCCTTTTCAAAATTACAAGATAGCGATGAATCAATAATTTCTGATAAAGGGGTCAAAAGACTTTTACACTGATGTTTAGAACTATTTAAACCAAATAATCCCTTAGATGGATAAATTTGTAAATTCGCATAACTATTTATACTTACAAAACTGAGCAATCCCAAACTTAATAATTTAGTCTTTATTTGCATTGTGAACCACCAATACATAAAGTAATCGTATTGCCTTGTTGTATTCTTTCAGCAGATGCTAATGTTTGATTAACTTGTCTAAGTGCTTTATTTAATTCGACAGTAAGTGGTTTATCACTTTTATACCCCATTGTGATTTCAACCAATTTCCCATCTTGACTACGAATATTAATATTTTCTGTACCAGCAATCTGATCAAGGGCTTCATATAAATCGTCTCCTAAACGTGTAGAGACGTTATTGGTGATACTTTTTACAAAAATCGTGATTTCTTTACCGTACATAGAACGGTTCTTGGCATAGTTTAAAATCTGTGGCCCGACATTACTGACTGCCAACTCTCCTAATTTAGCCGCAACATTGGTACGGCAAGCCTCAGCCGTTGCTCCTGATGCTGATTCAGTCCGCGTTTCCCCACCCATTAATGTCGCATCATCTACAGAATAGACCTTAAATGTCACGGCACCATCACATACATATTGTCCTGTTGCTGATGAACGACCACGATCAAAAATATTACTTGAACCTGCCATAAACCAGTCTGCTTTTGTTTCACGAGCAGCAGCAGCAAATTTAGCCAATTCAGAATCACTTAATAATTGCTGAATCGTCATATTACGACCCTTTAAATATTTACTTCTAAATAAATCTGAATCCATTAAACGTAGATCATATTTAGCTGCATTTTGAGCAATACTATTTAAGGTTTGATTGACTTTTTCTGGAACAACACTGGGCGTTTGGTATTCAACATATTTCACAAAACTTTGAATATTATTTTGTCGTTCTTTTTGAGAATAACTTGCATCTTCTGATGTACTGTAACTCGCAGATGCTGAAGAACTTGATTTATTATTATGACTTGTTTTACTGCCTGCTGCATAAGCTCCTGAACCATACCAGTTGTCATAGCCACCTACATAGCCACTACTAGAGCGCCCTTGAGAAGATGCGCTTTCTCTTGAGGAAGCACTGGCTTTTTCACGGCTTGAATAAGCCGCTTTTTCATCATTACTATAACTTTGGTCATTAAAATATGATGTAAACTCTTTTACTGGTTTACTATTATCTCGAGGAACACCGAAGTACTCATCCATAACAATCATGATAGGGCTTGTACGGCTATTTTTCTTTGACAAACCATAATCATTTAATATTGTACGAAATTCTTTGTCATCAATTTCTAAATTAACACGAGTAACTAGATTATTCTCACCATCAGTTTGGCTGCCTAAATTTGAGAAATAGGCAGGATTCACTTGATTTATAATTTGTGGTAATAAAAGTTTTGCTTCTGATAATGATTGCATTCCATTAATTTTAATAATCAAAGCGGATACTGCATCAGCTTTTGCTAAATCAGATGCTGTATTTCGAGTAAGATTTTGATCTTTTTTAATAATAGGAGATTTACCTATACCAATTACACTAACAATTTCGGCATGAGCAATATTTGATATAACCCCGCAAAAACCTAAAGCCCACAACCATTTTTTCATATAATACCTTTTACTTTTTCATATAGAAAATCAATATCACATAAAGTAATCTATAAATAAAAAAATATAAAGAAAAAATTAACATTAAATAATAGTTTCTTATAGAAATTATCTTAAAAACCCAAACAGTCTAAATTTATTATTTTGACACTCCAGATCATGGATAAATTCATCTTAAAAATAAAAATGAAATATGGATATTAAAACTATTTTATAGTTACATCATTCACTACCTGCCGCTAAAACCACAGGATATTTATAAATATGTATCGCATAGTACTTAAAGACTTTCTAGGAATAAATGATTAGACAGAGAAAGTCTTTAAGCCGAAATATTTTAGAATTTCTAGAAGATTAACTATCTAGAATCATGAACTAAAGCTATCACCCGGCACACGTACCCAACCTTCCATCAATACACGTGCACTACGGCTCATAATCGCTTTTTTGACAGCCCACTTCCCATCAATTAACTCGGCTTGAGCACCGACACGTAAAGTGCCTGATGGATGACCAAAACGAACTGCTTCACGCTCGCCACCACCTGCTGCTAAATTCACTAAAGTACCCGGAATTGCGGCTGCCGTTCCAATCGCCACGGCTGCTGTCCCCATCATGGCATGATGTAGCTTACCCATAGACAATGCACGTACCAATAAATCAACATCTGTTACTTCAACAGTTTTGCCACTTGAAGAAGTATAGCTTTTAGGTTCTGAAACAAAAGCGATTTTAGGTGTATGCTGACGTGCTGCTGCTTCTGAAATATCTTTGATCAAGCCCATCTGAACTGCACCATATGCGCGAATTTTTTCAAAACGTGCTAAGGCTGCGGCATCCCCATTAATATGATCTTGTAATTCTGTTCCTTGATAGCCAATATCTTCAGCATTCAAGAAAATAGTTGGAATACCTGCGTTAATAAATGTCGCTTGGAATGTTCCAACATCAGGCACAACCAATTGGTCAACAACATTTCCTGTAGGGAACATATCCCCACCCTCTTCACCATCATCAGCAGGGTCTAAAAATTCAATTTGAACCTCTGCTGCAGGGAAAGTCACTCCATCTAATTCAAAATCACCTGTTTCCTGAACCTGACCATTGGTTACTGGGACATGTGCAATAATGGTTTTTTGAATATTCTTTTGCCAAATGCGTACCGTACAAATCCCATTTTCAGGAATACGATCTGCATCGACCAAACCATTAGAAATCGCAAATGAACCGACTGCTGCTGTCAAGTTGCCACAGTTACCACTCCAATCTACAAAAGCTTGATCAATTGAAACTTGTCCAAATAAATAGTCGACATCGTGCTCTGGCTCGGCACTTTTTGCCAAGATCACAGTTTTACTGGTACTTGAAGTTGCACCGCCCATACCATCAATCTGTTTACCATAAGGATCTGGACTTCCTATAACTCGTAGCAAGAGCAAGTCACGTGCTTTTCCAGAAACTTGTGCGGCTTCAGGTAAATCATTGAGATTGAAAAAGACACCTTTACTCGTGCCACCACGCATGTAGGTTGCAGGGACTTTAATTTGTGGTAATGAACTCATGTCAATTTCATCCTTTTATCATGTTCTTGGTGCAAGTGAATGTGAGCTTAAATTATCGTAGAGTCATCTGAAATGCCATACGACTATACGATTAAAGCAAAACGGAATAGATAAAGCACATCGTATATATTGAGTAAAGTTGAATAACTCAACAATGGCACGAAAATAAACAACTGCTGTTTAAAAAACAAAATTTTGATTTAAATGTCTAAAATACCACCACAACTTAGTTTACCATTCGTTCAAATATATGATTTTAAATAACTTTTAAAAACTACTTTCCAGTCATAGCCAAGCTGTACTTTTACTAGGCTAAAACTTTGCAATCTATTAGAATATTCCACTTATTCCTCGTCGAGCTCAGTCCTTTGAACAACGATTCTTCTCAACTTCAGCGTGGACTAAAAAACCGCCATATCCAGCTCATTGCTATGGGTGGAGCTATTGGTACGGGCTTATTTTTAGGTTCTGCGCAAGTCATCCAGTCTGCTGGACCATCAATTATTTTGGGTTACGCAATCGGTGGTTTGATTGCATTTCTCATCATGCGCCAATTAGGTGAAATGATTGTCGAAGAACCTGTCGCTGGTTCATTTAGTCATTTTGCTTATCAATATTGGGGGAAGTTTCCAGGATTCTTATCAGGTTGGAATTATTGGGTACTATATATCCTTGTTGCGATGAGTGAACTGACTGCGGTTGCAAAATACATTAACTACTGGTGGCCTCATATTGCGGCTTGGCAATCAGTGTTATTTTTCTTTGTCATTATTACGGCAATTAATTTAACTAACGTTAAATTATATGGTGAATCAGAGTTTTGGTTAGCTATCATTAAAGTCACAGCTGTTGTCGCTATGATTTTATTTGGTTTGTTTTTACTTTTCACAGCAGATGCGAATTCAACAGCCTCATTTAGTAACCTTTGGTCACATGGTGGATTCTTTCCAAACGGTTTTGATGGTTTGTTTTACATGCTTGCCTTTATTATGTTTGCTTTCGGTGGAATCGAACTGATTGGTATGGCTGCGGCAGAAGCGAATGATCCAAAGAAAACCATTCCAAAAGCAATTAATCAAGTTGTTGTGCGTATTTTGGTTTTCTATGTTGGCTCATTAGCGATTCTCCTTTCACTTGTGCCTTGGAACCAACTGGATTTAGGTGGTTTAGACAAAAGTCCATTTGTGATGATTTTTAGTCAAATGGGAATTAGTTGGGCGGCTCATTTACTTAACTTCATTATCTTAACAGCAGCTTTATCTGTATATAACAGCGGTATGTTTGCCAATAGCCGTATGCTTTTCGGTTTAGCACAACAAGGGAATGCGCCTAAAGTTTTCGCTAAAGTAAATAAACAAGGTGTACCGATTCCTGCTGTTTTATTATCTGCTTTATTGATTTTTGGTTGCGTACTGTTGAACTATTTTGTTCCAGAAGATGCCTTAGGTCATTTGATGTATGTGGTGGTTGGCGCTCTAGTGCTTAACTGGGCGATGATCAGCTTAACTCATTTAAAATTCAAAGCGATGGTCAAGGAAAAGAATTTAAAAACGAGTTTCCCTGCGTTATGGTCACCAATCAGTAACTACTTAGTCTTAGTTTTCATTGCAGTCGTACTGTACATCATGTGGCAACAAGGTTTCAAAGAATCTGTGCTGATGATCCCAATCTGGATTGTATTGATGTTTGTGCTATATAAAGCTTTAAATCTTAAAGCGAAAGACTAAATATCTGATCAAATTCATCAAAAAGTGATTGCTTAGGCAATCACTTTTTTGTTTATAATCATAAAATTATGCGCTTATAGCTTAACTGGATAGAGCAGTTGCCTCCTAAGCGACCGACGTGGGTTCGAGTCCCGCTGAGCGCACCATTTAGATAATTGAGATATAAACACTCGCATCCTTGAATAAAGTAAAAAACGATAAATAATTAATTTTTAAAAATAAATTTAACTATTTAATTAGCTAATAATCCTTTCACTTCGGTGAGTAAATCTTGCTGGTCTATATCAGACGGATGAAAACTAGCTTTATAGAATGCTAAATAATCAGGCAGTAGACGCCATGTCATTTGAGTCAGCCCTAAAAGCGTTTGAGCATTTTTTAAAAGTTGTGCTGGGGAATACAAGGTATTTTTGCGGTCTTGCCAGGCAAGATGACTGGTCATCACAATCGTACTAGTTATAAATCCCACTATGGAAAGCTCATCGATAGTGCTGTGATAAAATGTGACATTAGCGTAGATTCAGTATAGTGCACTTTAATTTTCTCAGGTTTAAACTGCGTTTGGCGCACCGTAATTGTATTATGTAACATTATGGCTTTCCTTCCCCTAAAACTAAAACACAAACAGCTTGAACTACATTAACAAGACCATCAAGAAATCATATATTCAACAGCAAACCGACAAGAGCTACATCATCCCTTGAACAAGCTTAGATATAAATTCAATCATAGTTCCAAATTAGAACTATGATTGAATTATAATCTACTATTCATGCTGTCAATTTGTTTTTCATGTATTTTCTCAATTTGTCCTATAAAGATATTTTGTGACCTTAAAGCAGTTATTTGCTAAATCAAGGCTAGATAAAACAATAGATGCTCCTAAATATCCCAAGACTTTTCAATTGATGTGATTTGACGATGAACGCTTTGATGTTCTGCTTGTTTTACTGTGCACCATAGTTCCATAAATTCTTCACCTAAATATTCTGCAAGTATCTTGTTATTTTTAAATAATTTTAAAGCTTCAATTTGCTCAATTGGCAATAAATAATGTTTAGATTTAAACGTAAGTTGATTGATTTGTTTCGGCACTTCTAACTGGTGTGTTAAACCATAGAGTGTGCCAATCAAAATCATGGCAATGCTAAGATAAGGATTACAATCTGCTCCTGCCACACGGTATTCCAATCTTTGATTTTCTTGATCAGAGCACGGTATTCGAATAGCGACATTACGGTTATTCAGCCCCCAACTCGCCTCTAAGGGAACATGATGACCTGTTTTAAAGCGTCTAAAAGAGTTTAAATTGGGTGCCAAAATTGCCATAGAACTTGGCATTAACCATAACAAACCACTGATGACTTTTAAGAGATCTTGAGATAACTCATCTTTCCGAGGACTAAAAATATTGTTTTGATCGTGATCAAGCAAACTCATATGAAAATGCATGCCACTGCCCGCTTTTAACAAATCTGGCTTTGCTAGAAAATTTGCACGAAATCCGTGTTTATGTGCAATTTGTTTAATGGTTCGTTTTAACAACATAATCTGATCACATAACTTTAAAAGATCACATGTGTGTTGCAGATTAAGCTCATATTGCCCTAAAGATGCTTCAGAAATAATTCCTGTAATTATAATATTCTGTAGTTTAGCGATAGCTTCAATCTCATCTAAAATTTGTTGATGTGTATCAGAGAGATGAATATCAAAACATTGAGTTATTAATTCTTGAACTTCCTGTTCCCCATTCAACGGCTGCAAATAAAATTCTATTTCTGCAGCAATACAAGGGTGATAATTTTTTTCATGTAATTGTTGGAGTATTCTTTTTAAAATATTACGAGGTTCAATTAAACATTCTTGATGGCGATCATCTTTCATCGTCAATAACAATTGAGCATTAGTTTCAGGCTCAATGGCGCAAGGTTGCAATGAACCTAGGATAGGCTGACACAAATGATCTGGTTCACCAATAAATTTACCCAATCCTGTTTCTTCTATCACATTTCCATTTAGACTCATCGCATAAATAGAAATAGGTAAATAACATGCTTTCACCAATTGTGTTAAGCATTTGACATCAATTCTTTTACCTCGTAGATGTCCATTCAAATCATACAAATAAATATCAATATGTTGTGTATTCGGATACTTTTCTAAATAATGATCTACTTCCTGTAAAAATAATCCCTTATCGAGCAGAATATTTTCAGATTTTTGCTCATTTGATTGATTAATCACATTATTAGAATTTAATAGCTGATTCAATTCTACAAAGACAGCATTCATAAATTAAACCAAGTTCATATTGTTACGAATAGAATAATTTATGCTTATAAATATGTAACGTTAAGATAATATAAACTTATCTCAGCTCAGTATAAATTTATCGTAAAATTCAAATAACCATTTAGCATTTTGTTAGACATCATAAGCACTGACCGATGTAATTTTACGAATTCTAACAGTCAATTCCTTCACGATATAATTGACAGATAGAACCAACATCAAACCAATCATAAAAGATCCAATGATATCAAATGGAAAATGAACCCCAACATAAACCCTTGATAAACCAACGACCATACCGACAAAAATACCGAATACACCAATCTTCTTAAAGCCTGCTAACCAATATGAAAAGGCAATGATTGTGATGGTTAGGGTATGCTGACTGGGAAATGATGAACTTGGACCATGCCCAATAAGTTGATGACCTAGTCCTATTTCAAACGGACGTGGATGATGATAGAAAATTTCAGCTAAATCACTCAGGATTAAAGAAAGCAACACAATTAAAAGTGTTTTAGCGAATAAATAGTTATAGATCTTCCATTGGTAAACCAATAAAAATAAAAGAAAACATATAAAAACTGTATTTAAATCATGAGCTGTAAATATGGCAACTCTATCCACAATCGCATTCTGAGTCGCAAATGAGTTTATGCAATCAAACAAGTAAATGTTTAAGCTTTCAAATATCATTGCATATTTATCTTTTTAGATTCGCTCATCGCAATATATAAGCGAATCATGAAAGAATGATTAAATCTCTATCAAAATTAATTTTAAATAATCTCTAGCTCTTGCATTTCACTAAGCAAACTTTTTACGATATTGATTAGGTGAAATTCCCGTCCAATGACAATACGCTTTCCTAAAGTTTGAAGTATCTGAAAAACCAAGCCTTTCAGCAATTTCATCCATACTCAGTGTTGTCGCCGCTAGATATTCATCGGCAAGACGTGTTCGCGTACTATCCAATATTTCTTGATAACTCACATTCAAATCGGCTAAACGGCGATATAAGGTTCTTTTAGATAGATGTAATTGATCTGCCATCTGTTGAGCAGTTGGAAAATTCCCAACACTGTCCAAGAAAATAAGACGAATCGTTTTGATCAGTTCAGATTCCTCATCATTTTCATCACCCAACATCCGTTCACAAAAAGACTGACACATATCCGCAGTAATCGGATTTGCATTTGGACAAGGTGCATCTAACCATGCTAAATCGAAATGCCATTGCATCACCTCTGCATCAAACTCTACAACACAACCAAATACCTTTTGATATTCATCTGCATATTCAGGGGCAGGATAAGGCAGTAATAACCTTTTAGATTGAAATGGCGCTTCGAGTACACACTGAATTAAGGTCTGCATTGAACTAAACCAAAACTCGCAAATTAATGGTAATAAATGCCCTAAAGCAATAATTTCTTTAGCTTCAAAAATTGCAGTATCATTTTGTATATAAAATGATTTTTGCAGTACAGGACTGGCTAGTTTGATATGTCGAATACCAAGTTCGACGGCTTGTTGAAAATTACGGGAAGAGTACAGTGCATAACCGTACACCCCGAAATCTGATAATTTTTGTTTTTGGCCTGCCCTAAGCCCGATCAATGGATCTTTAGACAAAGATTGGATATTTTGAAATAACTTCAACTTTTGATATTGAGATATTGTTGTGGTCGCACTTGTTAACGCATCATGCGTAATACCCGTACCATCTAATATCTGAGCGATGGAATATCCTTGTTTTTGCATTTCATCAAACAAACTGCTTAAACCAAGTATAGGCGTGCCTTGACCGAATAGCGTATGATCATAACGAGCTTCAATATAAATATTTTGCTCAATATTCTGTTTAGGCATTTTTACTTTATCCATTCGATCAGTAGATAATGGCACTAAATTACTTTTTGTTGTCTCAATTTAACATCGACTAAAAATTCAATCAATCATAAAGTCTATTTCTACCAATAAGCATGGAAGGAGCAACAATGACACTTTCTCATTCGCAGGAATTTAGCGACTCGGCAACTAAACATATGCACTTGGTATTCGCCCAACAACGTGCTGCTTTTGATGCGAATCCTTATCCTGATCTCGATGCTCGACGTACAAAATTATTCAAACTTAAAAAACAAATTATTCGTTATCAAGACGTCATTGCAACTGCTATCAATAGCGATTTTAGTTCTCGATCGGTAGATGAATCAAAGCTATTGGATTTATTAGGCTCTGTTTTGGAAGCAGAACATGCCATTCGACATTTACGTAAATGGATGCGACCGAGTAAACGAAGTACTGAATTACTGTTTTTATCAAACCGTCTGGCTGTCCAATATCAACCGAAAGGTGTGGTCGGTGTGATTGTGCCGTGGAACTTCCCCGTTTATTTGGCGCTTGGTCCATTGGTTGCGGCAATCGCTGCGGGCAATCGAGTCATGATTAAACTGCCCGAAATTACACCTGCAACTAATGCAGTGCTGAGACGTATGCTGGCTGAAGTTTTTTCTGAAGATGAAGTTTGTATTTTCGGTGAAGAAATTCTTAATCCTGCACAATTCACATCACTCCCTTTTAACCATATTGTATTTACTGGTTCACCTGCAATTGGTCGAGTGGTAATGCGTGCAGCAGCAGAAAACCTAACGCCTGTCACATTAGAATTAGGCGGTAAATCCCCTGCGCTTGTCAGCCGTCATTATCCATTAGCCGATGCAGCTAAACGGGTATTGCATGGTAAGGCAACCAATTGTGGGCAAATCTGTGTTGCACCTGACTATGCACTTGTACCCAAAGAACAAGTGAATCAGTTTGCAGAAGAATGTAAAAAGAATTTTACGGCGATGTATGGCAGTAACATCAGCAATAATTCTAACTATACCTCTATCGTCAATGATCGCCATTTCAAACGCCTATTAGAAATCCTAGACGATGCCAAAGCCAAAGGCGCTCAAATTATTGCCTGTGCCGAATATGATCGTGACAAAGATGCGCGTCGTATGCCTGTACATATTGTACTGAATTGCACACCCGATATGCGTATTCTAAAAGAAGAGCTGTTTGGCCCAGTATTGCCCGTAGTGGCTTACGATAGCCTTGATGATGCAATTGCCTATATCAAAGCAGGTGAACGACCTTTAGCACTCTATTGTTTCACCCATGATTCAACCGAACGTGACTACATCTTAAAACAAACTCATTCAGGCGGTGTCACGATTAATGATTGGGGCTGGCATGTGGTCAACCATGATGCACCATTTGGTGGTATTGGTAACTCGGGTATGGGGACTTATCACGGTGAAGAAGGTTTCCGTGAGCTTTCACATGCGAAAACGGTTTTTGCTCGCCATCGCTTCTTCCCAACGCAATTATTCTATCCACCTTATGGCACTTGGGTACAAAAACTGGCATTAAGTTTCTTCTTGAAAAAAGGCGATCCAAACTTAAAATAAACGGTTTATTCGTCAGAAAGAGAGTTTTGCAAACTCTCTTTTTATTTTTCAATTTAGGATTGTCCTTGGAAACGTAACCCCACGCCTGCAATGGTAAAAATATATTTT
Source organism: Acinetobacter sp. WCHA39 (assembly GCF_002165385.1). Taxonomy (NCBI): domain Bacteria; kingdom Pseudomonadati; phylum Pseudomonadota; class Gammaproteobacteria; order Moraxellales; family Moraxellaceae; genus Acinetobacter; species Acinetobacter sp. WCHA39. The sequence goes on along the minus strand of NZ_NHRP01000001.1, from coordinate 23,501 downwards.
GGAGTGACCGCAGAATCTCCAATTTTGCTGCGGAGTTTTTTCACCAAGATTCGAAGATAATGGGTATCTTCTTCATGACTAATGCCCCATAACTCGGTCATAATTTGCTTTTGCGTAACAATCTTCCCCTGATGACGAATCAATAGTGCTAACAGTTGAAATTCCTTTTTTGTGAGAACAATTTCTTCATTCGCGAACGTCACCGCATGTTCAGCCACGTCCACAGATAATTGACCATCATCAAATACAATATTCTGTTCAGACTGTTGTGGTTTATTGCGAAACATTACCCGAATACGGGCACATAATTCCTGAATGCTAAACGGTTTAGTGACATAGTCGTTTGCACCTGCATCGAGCAATTTAATTTTTTGATTTTCATCAGGACGGGCAGATAGCACAATTACAGGAATATCTGACCATTGCCTCATCTCAGTCAATACTTCCTGTCCTTCCATATCTGGCAAACCCAAATCTAAAATCAGTAAATCCGCACCTCGTGTTGCCAAAATTTCTAAGCCTTTCATGCCATTTTCAGCAACATGCACCTGATAACCTTGCGCACGCAAAGCAATGTCTAAAAATTTTCGAATTTGAGGTTCATCATCAATAATTAAAATTGATGCATTCGGATGGGTTGTTTGCGGCATAAATAATAATTTTAATCCTGATATAACGGTAATCGTATGCGAATTAAGGTGCCTTGACCACCTGTTCCAGCAAAAGCTTCAATACTGCCCATATGTGCGCCAATAATTGCTTTGACAATCGCAAGCCCTAAACCTGTCCCCGTTTTACCGCGATCGCCACGCTGCATGGTATAGAACATATCAAAGATTTGCTCGCGTTCATCTTCGGGAATGCCAATCCCTTGATCGATAATGTCAATTTGCAGAAATTGTTCCTCTTGCTGAATCTTTATTTCAATCGGAACATTCTCTGGTGAGAATTTTGCAGCATTTTCCAAGACATTAAAAATGGCTTGTTCAATCAAAGCAGGATGCACATACAATTGCGGAAGTTCTTCCGCCAAAGCAACTTCGATTTTCACCTCAGGCTGATAGCGTTTCAGCCGTTGAGTTGCCGAGCCAATCAGCTCATCTGCACCGATCCAAGCACGAGTTAAAGTCAAACCCTGATGACCTAGTCGAGTCATATCCAATAGGTTTTGAATATAACGATCCAGTCGTTCCCCTTCAATGTGAATGGTGTCTAATAATTCATGTCGATCGCTTTCAGGCATCTGTTCGCCATAATATTTAAGCGTATCTGCTGAACCAATCATCGCGGCTAAGGGTGAACGTAAATCATGCGAGACCGAAGAAAGTAAAGCTGAACGCAACTTTTCCGTTTCAGCCACCACACGAGAATTTTCTAACTGTAAAGACAGTTGTACCCGAGCAACAGTTTGGGCAATATCCTCAATCATCAACTCAGTTAAACGTTGTAATTCAAAACTGATGGTTTGAGCATTTTGATTAAACCGAATTGCAATCACGCCATATTCTTTCACTAAATTTAGTGGAATAAACCACCATTCAGAATTGGTCAGTGTGTTGGTAAAGCGTCCACAGGGTTTCGCATTCTTCTGCGTCCAATCTGCGGCTATTTGATCTTTTTCATTTAAAGCAGAAACATCACCCAAAGACTGATTTTCAACTTTTAACCAGACCGTGGCATTTAATGAGGTTTCCAAATGTTGTTTGGCGACGGTTAATACCTGTTCAATATCCACACAGGTCGATAGTTTCCTTTCCAATTCTTGCAACTGTAACGAGACTGAATTTGCAGCACGTAAACTCAAGACCTGCGCACGTAATTGGTTGGCTAAACGCCCGACCAGTAAGGCTGAGACAATAAACGTAATGATGGTAATCACGCCTCGTTCAGCACTAATCATAAAGGTAAATCGAGGTTCGATAAAAAAATAGTTATAGAGTAGAAAACAGATGAATACGCTGATAATTGTAATCAACATGCGTGCGCGTATCGCAACTAGTAATACGGTCACAATAAAAATTAAGGCTAAATCACTATACCCAATAAAATGATCACTGATTGCAGCCACAATCAGTCCTAGCAATACAATGATAATACTCTCAAACACTTCACGTTGATTAAACGCCAAGCCTTGTTCCAGCCAAGATGAATGCGCCACATCTTTCTGCAAATGCTTTTCATTATTTTTGGCTTTTAAAGGCTGAACAAAGGTGATTTCAAAAGGATGCTGTTTCTCTAACAGTTGATCGGCAATATGATCTGAAAATAGGCGCTGCCATAACGATTTTTGAGGGCTTTTTCCGAGCAAAATATTAGATGCACCATGATCATAAGCCGCCTGTAAAATGGTCGATGCAATATGATTGCTATACAGCAAATAGGTATCGGCACCGAGCTTACGCGCTAGATTAAAAGCCTTCGTCACTGCAAAGGCTTGAGGCGTTTCAACCTTACTTTTTTGAATCGAAATGACGCTCCACGTTGCATTGCGCCTTTCCGCAATCCGATGCGCACGGCGTACCAAATCTTCAGAGAATTCAGAACCATCAATTGCCAACATGACGTGATTTTGAATCGGAATAATCTGCCCTTGCGCAACAAATTTTTCTCGATAATCAATATCGACTTGCCCTGCAACAGTTTGAATTGACAGATCACGTAACGCTGTCAAATTTGCAGCTTTAAAAAAACCTTGTAATGCATGAGGGGCAACATCGGCGAAATAAATCTTGCCATGATTCATTCGTTCTAATAATTCAGGAACAGGTAAATCAACCAGTCGAATGTCTTTCAAACGTTTCAGTAATGCATCGGGGACAGTTTCAGTGACCCGAATCCCCGTAATTTGAAAAACCACATCATTCAGACTTTCCAAATGCTGAATATTTAAGGTGCTATACACATCAATGCCTGCATCCAACAACTCATTGACATCTTGCCAACGATATTCATGCCGACTATTGGGTATATTGCGATGGGCCAATTCATCAACAAGCACAATTTGAGGCTTTAATTTAAGAATTTGGTCGAGATCCATCTCTTCCAACATTCGCCCCTGATATTCCACAGACTTTCTTGGAATAACATTCAACCCTTGAATCAAACGTTCGGTATCAGATCGACCGTGGGTTTCTACGACCCCAACCATCACATGCTGCCCTTGTTGCATCAGTTCATGCGCTCGGGTCAGCATGGCATAGGTTTTCCCAACCCCAGGTGCTGCACCCAAGAAAATGGTTAAACGTCCAGATTGTTCACGTTGACTATGTGCCAACCATGCATCTGCTTTATTGTTTCGGTCGATCTGCATAAGGTCTGCTCTATCAACGTATGGTCGATGACAATTGCTCTAAGGCTAAATTTAACTGCAACACATTCACTCGCGCTTGCCCATATACGCCGAACTGTGCAGGCTGAATTTGTTGTTGTACCAAATCACGAACTTGTTGCTCAGGTAAATGACGTTGCTGTGCCACTCGTTTCACTTGTAAAAAAGCACTTTCAGGTGAAATATCAGGATCAATCCCACTACCTGATGCTGTCACCATATCGTTCGGCACGTGTTGCTCAGTAATATGATTATTCTGGGCAAATCGCACTGTTCGCTCTTTAATTTGTGCTTGTAAATCAGGATTAGAGATTGCCAAATTACTGCCTGCCATGCCATCGACATTGTAACTTACCGCACTTGGTCGTCCATGGAAATATTGTTCACTAACAAAGTTTTGCCCTACCAAGCTTGAACCAATAATTTTACCATCCAGTTCAATGACACTACCATTGGCTTGTTTGGGAAAGATCAACTGCGCAATGGAAACACTTATCGCACTATACAACACACCTGCAATCAAAAAGCCAACCAAGATCAAACCAATACTCGGGCGTAGGACTGAATGTCCTTGATTAGATAATGCCAAGTCCTGTTGATTCAATTGCTCATGACTCAATAAAGTATTCATTTCCAACTCCTAAATCCACAATGACACAACAAGGTCAATCAGCTTGATCACAATAAACGGAAAGATCACACCACCTACACCATAGATCAGCATATTACGGCGTAACAATTGCAGCGCACTGGCAGGTTTGAATTGAACGCCTTTGAGTGCCAATGGAATCAGCATTGGAATAATCAAAGCATTAAAGATCAAAGCGGAAATCACGGCACTGCTTGGACTACTAAGCTGTAAAATATTAAGTACCCCAAGTTGTGGAATCGCCACGGCAAACAATGCAGGTAAAATCACAAAATACTTAGATACGTCATTTGCTAACGAAAAAGTGGTTAATGCTCCACGAGTAATCAATTGCTGTTTACCAATTTCAACCACATCTAGCAATTTGGTCGGATCGGAATCCAAGTCCACCATATTGCCTGCTTCTTTGGCAGCCTGAGTACCCGAATTCATGGCTAAACCAATATCAGCTTGCGCCAAGGCTGGTGCATCATTGGTACCATCACCCACCATTGCGACTAATTTTCCTGCGGCTTGCTCTTTACGAATACAGGCTAACTTATCTTCTGGTCTAGCTTCAGCAATATAATCATCTACACCTGCTTCAGCGGCAATTGCAGCTGCGGTCAAAGGATTATCCCCTGTTACCATGATGGTTTTAATCCCCATCTCTCGTAACAATGCAAAGCGCTCTTTAATCCCTTGTTTAATCACATCCGACAATTCAATCACACCTAAAATTGTATGATTCGATGCAACAACCAATGGCGTTGCGCCTTTGGATGCGACTTGCTCTACACGAGTTTTCAGCTCAATGTTGTCTTGAATATTTTGATGGGTAAAGTTAAGAATGGCATCGACAGCACCTTTACGAATCTTTTGCCCTGTCGCCAAATCCACGCCAGACAACCGTGTCGATGCACTAAACTGAATGAATTCGGCATCTTGAGGCTCACGAATGCTCTCTCTCATTTCTTTACCCAAACTCACCACGGATTTACCCTCAGGGGTTGGATCAGCAAAAGAGGTCAGCATGGCTGCTTGGCGCAATTCACTTAGCGTTACACCTGCCAATGGATAAAAGGCGTTGGCTTGACGGTCGCCATAGGTGATCGTGCCTGTTTTATCCAACAGCAACACATCAATATCACCTGCAACTTCAACCGCTTTCCCTGATTTGGCTAAGACATTGGCTTTTAACGCACGGTTCATCCCCGCAATCCCAATCGCAGGCAACAAGCCACCAATCGTAGTTGGAATCAAACAGACCAACAGTGCAATCAGTAAGACGATACTGATTTTGATCCCGACCATTGATCCAATAACAGGTAAAGTCAGCACCACCACAATAAAGGTGATGGTCATAATATTGAGTAAGATACTCAATGCGATCTCATTTGGTGTCTTTTGACGGTTGGCACCTTCCACCAAGGCAATCATACGGTCTAAGAAGCTATGCCCTGCTTCATTACTGACTCGAATAATAATTTCATCGGACAAAACCTTAGTTCCGCCAATCACCCCTGAACGGTCGGTATTGGCTTCACGCAGTACGGGCGCAGATTCACCTGTAACGGCTGATTCATTAATCGTGGCAAAACCCTGAATAATCTCACCATCCGCAGGAACAATTTCACCTGCTTTGACGATGACGAGATCATCCTTTTTCAGTAAATTTGCAGAAATCACTGTCGGTACGGCATTCAGGTCGGCAATTCGATTAGCCGTTAAGTTTTCACGCGCCTGACGTAAAGATGCAGCTTGTCCACGACCTTTGGCTTCTGCGACCGCTTCGGCATAATTGGCAAATAAGACCGTGACCAATAAAATCAAACTTAGGGCCAAACCAAAACCTAAACTGGCATTTCCCATCAAAGTGGCAACAAGGGTTAAAACCGTTCCCACCCAGACACATGCCATCACTGGATTTTTAAACGCGTGTTGAGGCAGCAATTTATGGAAAGTTTGTTGAATAATTTCTTTATTAAAAATATCCATCTGTTGTGTCGCATTTGAATGTTTCATTGTGCTTGCTCCACGCTTAAACTTTTATCGACAAATAGTCAGCAATTGGCCCAATCACCAACACGGGCATAAATTGCAACAAGGTGAGGATCAGCACGATCCCGATTAAAGTCAGGGCAAAGGTTGGAGATTCGATCTGTAAAGAACCTTTGCTTTCGGCTGCTTGCGGTTTGGTTGCTAAACTGACTGCAATTAAGACTGGAATAATCAATACGCTATAACGCCCTGCCAATAACGCTACACTGGCACTTAGGTTCCACCATAAAGTGTTATCGCTTAAGCCTTCAAAACCAGAACCATTGTTGGCATAGGCAGAGACATACTCATAAAACACTTGGCTAATGCCGTGAAAAGCTGGATTTGAATTCCCTGTCATGGAGGGAAAGGCAATTGCAGTCAAACTAAGAATCACCACAGGCTGTAACAAGATTACAAAAGCCAATAACTTAATTTCAGTGACTTCAATTTTTCGACCAAACAATTCAGGGGTACGCCCCGTCATCAAACCTGCGATAAATACGGCAAGAAACAGGTAAATAAAGAACTGTAATAGCCCACAACCAATCCCACCCCAAATGGCATTGATCAACATATTGCACAGTTCAACCAATCCCGTCAGTGGTGAGGCAGAGTCATGCATCATATTGACTGAGCCGTTATTCACTTGTGTGGTCAAGCTTCCCCACAATGCCGATGCTTCAGCACCGAAACGCATTTCCTTCCCTTCCATCAAAGCAGTATTTGGAGTGAGCGAAGATTTTTCAGCCCACAGGGTCAATAGCGTTGAAGAAAGAGACATCAGCAACATGCTGCCAAAAATCATCCACATCAGTTTTTTACGTTGAATAAAATGTCCAACCATAAACACCGCAGAAAGTGGAATCAGTAAAATGGCAATCATCTCAATCACATTCGACAATGGGGTTGAATTTTCTAAAGGCACACTACTGTTTGGGCCATACCAACCGCCACCGTTACTACCCAGTTGTTTAATCGCCACCATCGGTGCAACTGGGCCGAGTGGAATATCTTGAGTTTTGACTTCTGTGCTTTGCTCTAAAACTTGCGCTGTTGGCCCCGCAGATAAGGTTGCTGGCACACCTTGAAAAGTGAGTAGTAAAGAAAAAATAAATCCCAAAGGAATGAAAAATCGAAATAGTGGTCGGATGATATCCATCCAGTAGTTACCCAAATTAATACGATTCCATTTGTTTTGATCTAGGTCTTGTTGTTGAGCTGATTGTAAAAATAATGCTCTTAACATTGCGACTAATAAGGCAAGTCCCATAAGTGGCGACAAATATTGCAATCCTACAATCACGGTCATTTGCGATAGATAAGAGAGTTGAGACTGCCCCGAGTAATGCTGCTGGTTGGTATTGGTCAGAAATGAAATGGTGGTATGTAAAGCCAAATCCCAATTCATATTCGGGATATGATCAGGATTCAATGGTAGCCATGCCTGTGTCATTAAAATAGTGACACTTGCAGCAAGCAGTAGAACATTGCTCAGAACAAAAGCACCCAAATATTGTCGCCAGTTCATCCCACTGCGCTTGACGCCCAGTAGCGCATAAATCGGTTGCTCAATCCTTTTAAACAAAGCGTCACTTTTCATTGGTTTGGCTTGCATTACATCCGCAAGATAGTGTCCGAGCGGATAAGCCAACAACAATGAAAAGACAAATACAGTAATAAATTCCCACATAGCAAATGCCATTTAAAATAGGTCATCATTAGTATGGAAATTGAGAGCGTAAATTCTCTATATTGAAAAAACCAGTAGACGTAAATTTTGCGTAAAATTATTCCTAAACTCTTCTCTGTAATGCCAAAGAATGCTTTAAAAAAAATTATGGAGAAAAATTTCTTAATTTTTACAAAAAATCTTTGACCTTATTAAAAAAAAATTAAAAAGAAATGCAAAAACAAAACACCTTAAATTATTAGCAATACTTTATATTTATCAATATATTACCAACAAAACACAAATGCATACAAATTTAAATAGCATTTTTTTGTGCATTTTCATGTAATCAATCGTACTGAGTAGTTCATTTAGAACATTTACTCTTATTTTAATTATGGTATTTTTGTTACATGGAGTTATAGCAAATCATGTGTCGTAAATGATTTGGCTTATCAATGATAGCTTCTCTACCTAAAAAATCTTGAAGTTCAAGGAAAGATTTAAAATGAAATTAAAACATCTTAGCACTGCCATGATCTTAGCGACGCTACCTGCAACTGGAGTATTTGCAGCAGCATTAGACCGTTCTGGTCAGTCTGTGTCTGCTTTTCTACAACCAGGCAATTATTTCGAAGCTGGTATTTCGGTTCTAGATCCAACAGTAAAAGGTCAATCTACAGCTGCAACTGGTAGTCAAAATATTAGTGACATGGGTGGAGATTATCAATTTTACAATGCTGCTCTCAAGTTACAATTAACGGATTATTTATCATTTGGTTTGATTTATGATCAACCATTTGGTGCAGATGCTGAATATCACGATTCAACATTATTTACTAATGCTGCAGGTAATACAAAAGTTGAAGTTGACACACAAAATATTTCTATGCTTTTTGGTGTTCAACCGATTAAGAACGTTAATCTTTATGCAGGTGGCGTATACCAAACTGTAAAAGGTGGCGTGCAATTACGTGGTGCTGGTTATGGTGGGATAAATGCTTTTGGTGGCTATAATGCCGATATTCCAGAAGACTCTGCTGCTGGTTGGTTAGCTGGTGCTGCATATCAAATTCCTGAAATTGCTTTGAAAGCTTCTGTTACATATCGCTCTGAAATTAAACATAAAGTTAATATTGATGAATCATCTGCTGGGGCTGGACCAATCGCAGCGATTTTAAATAATGCTACAGGTTCTACAGATATCACTACGCCTCAATCTGTAAACTTAGATCTTCAAACAGGTATTATGGCGAACACTGTTGCATTCGCAAATGTTCGCTGGGTAAATTGGAAAGATTTTGCAATCCGTCCTTACGCTTTTGGTGTTGCAGCTAATGCAGCGACAGCTGCAGCTGGTGGAAAAGGATTTGATCTAGTTGCCTACACTGATGATCAATGGTCTGTAAATGCAGGTGTTGGTCGTAAATTAAATGAACAATGGGCTGGTAATGTTTCTGTAGGCTGGGATTCTGGTGCAGGAAACCCTATTACAACACTTGGTCCAACAGAAGGTTATTGGAATCTTGGTGTAGGCGTTCAATTTAGTCCAGCAGCTAACTACTTTATCTCTGGTGGTGTGAAATACTTCTGGCTAGGTGATGCTAAAGCTCAATCTGGTGCTCAATTTAATACCGATAGCTATCTTGCTGACTTCACTGATAACCATGCAATCGCATATGGTATGAAAATCGGTTACCGTTTCTAATCAACACATCCAATAAAAAAAGACCATCATTTGATGGTCTTTTTTATTGCTATGCTAAAAATAAATACTGTTCAAAATTTATTATGGATTATTCTTAAAATATAGAAAAACATGATTAATCAAAGTCTTAACAAGAATTTACAAATAAACCGAATAGTATATAAGACTACACTTCTCAAGAAATTTTCATGACTTTATCAGTTCATTTATGGACATTTGTAAAATATTTTGAGCCATAAAAATTATGTTACTTTTCGCAACATTCTTGTTACAGAGTGATATGAGAGAAAATACCAATGAAGATTAATGCGATTCAGCACGCTCTTTTACTTAGCTTACTCCCAACCACTTCAGCTTTTGCGGCAGCTTTAGACCGTTCAGGTCAATCTATTGCCCCTTTTTTACAAGCAGGCAACTATTTTGAAGCAGGTATTTCAGTTCTTGATCCAAATGTATCAGGTAAAACCAAAGATAATTATCCATTTATTGGTTCACCAATTTCAAATGCTTCAGTCGGTGAGATGGCAGAATCGTACCAGACTGTCCAAGCTGCACTCAAACTTCAAGTTACAGATCAATTTTCATTTGGTTTAATTTACGACCAACCTTTTGGCTCAAAAGCAAAATATTCTCTAACTCCAGAAAAACTTCCAAACACATTACCTGCAGCTTTAGCAGGACAAGGTACATTCCATAATGGTATTGAAACAACTAGCGCTAAAGTTGATACACAAAATTTATCATTAATTTTTGGTTTTCAGCCAAATAAGAATTTCAACTTATATGCAGGTCCTGTCTATCAGACCGTAACTGTCGATGTACAACTTCGAGGCACAGCATACGGGGGTAGTGCGACCTTCGGTGGCTATAATTTTATTACCAAGGAAAATGGTGAATTGGGCTGGTTAGCTGGTGCTGCATATCAAATTCCAGAAATTGCGTTAAAAGCATCTGCAACATATCGTTCAAAAATAAAGCATTCAGCTGAAACGACTGAACATTTTAAGAGTGCTGGGTTATTTAATGGTCTAAATGCTTTACCCAATGAGAATACAGACATTACAACACCACAATCGGTCAATTTAGATTTCCAAACAGGAATTATGGCAAATACGATTGCTTTTGCTAATTTACGTTGGGTCAATTGGAAAGATTTCTCAGTACGACCTCCTAAATTTGGTTTTGCATCACAACAAAAACCAGTTGTAGACTCAACTGGTAAAAAAGACGGCTTTGATCTAGTGGCTTATGCTGACGACCAATATTCTGTAACTGCTGGCGTAGGCCGTAAAGTCAATGATCATTGGGCTGGTAATGTTTCTGTAGGTTGGGATTCCGGTGCAGGTAACCCAGTTACAACACTCGGACCAACGGAAGGTTATTGGAATGTAGGCCTAGGAGTTCAATATAGCCCTGCCCCGAATTACTTTATTGCTGGTGGCGTAAAGTATTTCTGGTTAGGAGATGCTAAAGCTCAATCAGGTTCTCAATTTAATACGCCTAACTACGTAGCTGAGTTTGAAAATAATGATGCGATCGCTTATGGTTTGAAAATTGGTTATAAATTCTAATAAATAGTAAAAAAAATAAAAGGCGCTTAAAAGCGCCTTTTATTTTTAAATTTCCTTTACCTTTCATAAAAAGCTTAGAAATTTTAATTATTCTGGAATATCGCGTTGTGAAACAGAACGAATCGCCTGTTTTAGTGCCTCATAGCCATGCAATGGTGGAAACTGTGGGAATTCAGCAATAACATTTTCTGGCGCATCAAATAAGAAACCATGATCCGCTTCACCCAACATGGTCGTATCATTATAAGAGTCACCTGCAGCAATCACACGGAAATTTAAACCATGTAATGCTTTCACCGCCTGACGCTTTTGATCAGGCTGGCGTAATTTATATGCCGTAATCATGCCATTTTCATCAGTTTCAAGTTTGTGACAGAAAATCGTTGGCCAACCCAGTTGTTTCATCAATGGATGTGCAAACTCATAAAAAGTATCAGATAAAATAATCAGTTGAAAATGTGTACGTACCCATTCAACAAATTCTTTTGCACCTTCAAATGGTCCCATATCAGCAATCACAGCTTGAATATCATTTAAACCCAAACCATGCTCTTTTAAAATGTTTAAACGTTGAGTCATTAAAACATCATAATCTGGAATATCGCGCGTCGTCGCTTCTAATTCTTTAATTCCTGTTTTCTTGGCAAAGTTAATCCAGATTTCTGGTACAAGTACCCCTTCAAGGTCTAGGCATACGATTTCCATGAATGCATCCAATGTTGATTAAAAATTGCTGTATCATACCATTAAGATTTTCATTTTTTGCGCTGTTGTTAAATAAAACGATTTTATTCTGCAAGATTAAAATCGAAGACAAGCAAATGGCTTTGCTTAGAATGATTTACAATTGTACCCAAGCCTTTCGCCAGGAACACCTATGACTGTTATTCCGACTATTGACCTTGTAGATGCGCTCGCTGCTGAATATTCAGATAAATCACCACGAGAAATTTTAGAGCTTGCTTTAAGCCAAGAAGGCGAAATTGCAATTTCATTTTCTGGTGCTGAAGATGTTGTATTAATTGATATTGCTTCGCGTCTTGGTAAACCATTCCGTGTGTTTAGTTTAGATACAGGGCGTTTACATGCAGAAACCTATCAATTTATTGAAACTGTGCGTAAACATTACAATATTAAGATCGAAATTTGCTTTCCTGAATCCGCTGCTGTACAGCAGTTGGTAAATGAAAAGGGTTTATTTAGCTTTTTTGAAGATGGTCATCAGGAATGCTGTGGCGTTCGTAAAGTACAACCTTTACGTAAAAAATTAGCGACTTTGGATGGTTGGATTACAGGTCAACGTAAAGATCAAAGCCCAGGCACACGTAATGAGATCCCAGTGGTGCAAGCGGATGTTGGATTTTCAGGTGAGGGCAAGCAATTGATTAAATATAATCCGCTTGCAAATTGGAGCAGTGCAGATGTATGGAGTTATATTCGAATGATGGAAATTCCATATAACCCGCTGCACGAACGTGGTTTTATTTCAATTGGTTGTGAACCATGTACTCGTGCTGTATTACCAAACCAACATGAACGTGAAGGTCGTTGGTGGTGGGAAGAAGCAACTCACAAAGAGTGCGGATTACACTCGGGCAATCTGAAAAAATAATTCCTAGCAGATTTGGTATATAAAAACCACTGATTCATCAGTGGTTTTATTTTTTCTGACTACCTTGTACAAAGTCATATTTTAACCAGAGCAAACCGTATATACTTTACACGACGGTTCAATAATTCTAATAAGAGCTCAAAGAGTATCTTATAAAAAATGCAATGAGAGGCTATATCTGCTATGCGCCCATTACACCCTATTGATTTTATTTTTCTTTCATTAGAGAAAAGACAGCAACCTATGCATGTAGGCGGATTATTTTTATTTGAAATCCCAGAAAATGCATCTCCGACATTCGTGCATGATCTTGTTCAAGATATCCGTCAATCGAAGAGTATTCCGGTTCCTCCATTTAACAACCAGCTCAATGGGCTGTTTTGGGGAGAGGATGAAGAGTTCGATATTGACCACCATTTCCGCCATATTGCCTTGCCAAACCCAGGCCGTATCCGTGAATTACTGGTTTATATTTCACAACAGCATAGCTCACTGATTGACCGTGCTAAACCACTATGGACATGTGACATTATTGAAGGCATTGAAGGCAATCGTTTTGCAATGTATTTCAAAATTCACCATGCGATGGTAGATGGTGTTGCAGGAATGCGATTGATCGAAAAATCACTCTCCAAAGACCCAAATGAAAAGCATGTCGTACCATTATGGTGTGTCGAAGGAAAGCGTACTAAACGCTTAAAGGCACCTAAAGCCCCTGCTGTCAGTAAAATCAAGGGCGTTCTGGATACAATTAAGTCCCAGTGTGAAGTTGCACCTAAAGTGATGCAGGAACTTTCACAAACCTTATTTAAGGAAATCGGGAAAAATCCTGATTATGTCTCAACTTTTCAAGCACCACCATCGATTTTAAACCAACGTGTGAGTTCTTCTCGCCGTTTTGCTGCACAATCTTTTGAGTTGGAACGTTTCCGCCTTATCGCTAAAACACTTGGTGTAACACTCAATGACGTGGTACTAGCAGTTTGCTCTGGTGCATTACGTGAATATTTGATTAATCAAAATAGTTTGCCAAAAAAACCTTTGATTGCGATGGTTCCTGCTTCATTGCGTACCGATGATTCTGATTTCAGCAATCGTATTACCATGATTTTGGCAAACCTAGCCACTCATATTGCAGACCCAATTGAACGTTTAGAAATTATTCGCCGTAGCGTACAGAATTCAAAGCAGCGTTTTAACCGCATGACTGCAAATGAAATCCTGAACTATAGTGCATTAGTCTATGGACCAGCAGGTTTAAACATCGCTTCAGGAATGTTACCGAAACGTCAGGCATTTAATCTAGTGATTTCGAATGTACCAGGTCCACGTGAACCATTATATTGGAATGGCGCAAAATTGGATGCGCTCTATCCTGCTTCAATCGTCATGGATGGCCAAGCACTAAATATTACAATGACAAGTTATTTAGATAAGTTAGAAGTAGGTTTGATTGCATGTCGTAATACAGTGCCAAAAATGCAAACTCTTCTCGCTCATCTAGAAGATGAAATTCAACGCTATGAGCAAGTGATTCAAGATCAGCCACAACAGAAAGTTGTAAATTAAGCATCGTACTGAAAAGAATTAAGGGGCTTTAAATCGCCCCTTATTTTTTAATTGTACGACAACGCTGTAATAGTTGATGGCAGGCTAAACGGATCATTGCCGTAGTAATTTGGATCTCTTTACCTTGGCTATCAACCATATAACATGTATTGACTGGATTACTGTCTAAAACATGCTTAAAACCATGATTCACTAATCTTTCGCTCACATTCATAATTATATACCTCATATTATTTGCTAAGGTACTCAAGATACCTATGGCTCATTCTATGGTTCTAGTATTTAAAATTCATGATAGAAAGTAAAATTTCAGTTGTAACAAGGATTAAGCGAAATTTTGTTACAACTTTAGCTCAGAATGATATCGTATTGCTCTTGCGTATACAGATTTTCGACCTGAAATTTAATCACGCGATTAATGAAATGTTCCAAATCGGCCACGGCTGGGGCTTCTGCTGTGAGTAGCCGATCAATGACTGCTGGATGTGCAACGACAGTAAAGCCACTCTTGGAATCAAATGCACGGGCATAACGCAAAATTTCTCGAAATATCTCGTAACATACTGTCTCTGCGGTCTTCACATATCCACGTCCCTGACAAGTTGGGCATGACTCACATAATAAATGTTCTAAAGACTCACGTGTACGTTTACGTGTCATTTCAACCAAGCCTAACTCTGAAACTTGGGTGATTTTTGTTTTGGCATGATCACGTTCAAGCATACGTTCAAACTGACGCATGACCTCTTGTCGATGCTCAAGCTCTTGCATGTCAATAAAATCAATAATGATAATGCCACCCAAATTACGTAGACGAAGTTGTCTCGCAATGACTTGTGTCGCTTCCATATTGGTTTTAAATACCGTGTCTTCTAAACTACGGCCACCCACATAAGAGCCTGTATTCACATCAATGGTGGTCATGGCTTCAGTCTGATCTATCATCAGATAGCCGCCTGACTTAAGTGCGACACGGGTCTGCAACGCTTTTTGAATATCTTCTTCGACGTTATACAAATCGAAAAGTGGCTTTTCGCCGGGATAGTGAATCAGACGATTTTCAATCGTTGGCACAAACTCCTGCACAAACTCACTTAACTTGGCATGAATCTCACGAGAATCGACATAAATTTTTGCCGTTTCATCACTGGCTAAATCACGGACAATTCGTTGTGGTAAAGGTAATTCTTCAAAAATAAGTTCAGGTGTCGCAACTTCTTTTTGCTTACGTTGAATATACTCCCAAAGCTTACTCAAATAACACATATCTTGTGCAATCGCAGCTTCATCTACACCTTCCGCTGCGGTGCGAACGATCACACTACCCGGTAAGCTGTGTTCTGTCTGAATGCGCTCAATCATGCTACGAAGTCGATCACGCTCTTCTTCTGATTCAATGCGTTGTGATACACCGATATGATTACCATAAGGCATTAATACTAGATAACGTGATGGGATAGAAAGATCTGTGCTTAGACGTGCACCTTTAGTTCCCAACATGTCTTTCATCACTTGAACCGTCAACATCTGTCCCGGATGCAGAAGCTCGAAAACATTTGGGGTAGGTTGCGAACGTGACCAGACCATATCATTGATATGTAAAAAAGCAGTCCGAGACAATCCAATATCAACAAAAGCAGCTTGCATACCCGGCAGTACACGTACCACTTTACCTTTATAAATATTACCCACTAAACCACGTTTTACAGTACGCTCAACAAATAATTCATTGACCGTACCATTTTCAATTAAAGCCACACGACACTCCATCGGTGTGACGTTAATTAGCAATTCTTCTGCCATAATCCACTCAAAATTTTATAAAAATTCTTATATCCGAAAGTGTCTACTTTAAATTTTAACGCTTTCTAATAACAGTGCTGTTTCGTACAACGGTAAACCGACCACATTACTATAACTCCCCCGAATTTGGGGAATATATTGAGCTGCGATCCCTTGGATTGCATACGCCCCTGCTTTTCCAACAGGTTCACCCGTTGCCCAATATTTTTCCATTTCGGTATGACTTAACTGTTGCAACTCGACTTGAGTTCTAACCACTTTACTTAAGGATTGGACAGAGCTTGCCACACAAATTCCAGAGTACACATCATGCCATTGCCCAGAAATTGTTGACCAGATTTCAAATGCGTGCTGCTTTGATTGTGGTTTTCCAATGATCTTACCTGCAAAACTTAAACTGGTATCCGCAGCAATCACAATTGCATCAGGAAATAAACCTAGAACAGCATGTGCCTTTGCTCTCGCCAATCGTTCAACATAGTGTTCAACAATTTCACTTTCTCGGACACTTTCATCGATATCTGGACTGTATATTTCAAAGTCCAGCCCTAACTGTTGTAGCAGTTCTTTACGACGAGGTGAACTCGAAGCTAAAATTATACGCGCCATTTTTGTAAGCAGTAATAAACCATCGGCCATCCTATCACGCTACTAACAAGCGGTTGCCAATGTCGCGCTATTGAAAAATGTGTACTCGATATTGTTTGACTCATCCACAAAAAGGTTAAATGTGCAATAATTGCAAGTACAGCGATTACCCATGAGTTCGCGAAAGTTAAAATTCGGCGTTCACGAATAAAATAACGCGTACCAAACGTAATCAAAACAAAACTTAGTGCATTTAAACCCAAAGGCGCATCTAACAATAAATCAGTGAAAATCCCCACTCCAAAGGCGAACCAAACCCCGCACCAACTAGGTTGATAAAGAATCCAGAACAGCATGGTTATCAGCATAATGGATGGTCGCCATCCTGAAGCTTCGTAAGCAATCGGATAAACTAAAAGAATAGACCCGATAATAATTGAGATGATAATCATCCAAAGTGGATCTTTGCGTTTTTCAAAACTCAATCTAGCGATCGGCATAAGGTTGCTCCTGCGCTAAAGATTCTGAAAATAACACCACCACATGATGACCACTGGCAAGCTGTGCCGCAGGAATAACATCAATTTCTGCAAACTCACCTGAAGTATGACGGCTAACCTTAGAAACAGTACCCACCAAATAGCCCGCAGGAAAATGTTCGCCCAAACCCGAACTAAATACTTTATCGCCCACTTGGATGTTGGCGCTCGTCGGAACATATTCCATTTTTAGGCGACCTAAATCACCTGTCCCAGAGACAATCGCACGCATCCCTGTCCGTTCTAAACGCACAGACAGCGAATGTTCTTTATCTGATAACAACATGATACGAGAACTATGCGGGTACACATTAATCAGTTGTCCCATAATCCCTTTATCATCGAGAACAGTTTGTCCAACTTTTAAGTGATCCACAGAGCCACGGTTAATGATAATAATATGGCGTAATGGGTCGGCATCTGTTCCAATCACTTCTGCAATTTGCATACGACCATCAATAATCAATGGCGTATCCAAAAGCCCCCTTAAACGATTATTTTCCGCGGAGAGTTCTGAAAGTTTTTGGAGTCGAACTTGAGCTTGAAGGAGTTCAGCCTGCATTGCGGTATTTTCACGGCGCAATTGAGTTTCAGATTTGGTTTGTTGGTTCAGCCATTCTCGCGACAATACAGGATAACTTGCCAGCGCATAAATTGGATTATACGCTGCATACAAGACATCTCTTGCAGGTTGAATCACATAAGGCATGCGCCAATCAAAGAAAAGCACCACCAAACATGAAATAACCGCAATAATAAATGAGCGAAAAGATGGCGGTTGTCTTGAAAAAAGATTCGGTTGCACCGCCTAGTCCTTATGATTTAGCCAACAAAAAGCATGTCATGGTTCGGATTATCAAAGAACTCTAAGACTTTACCGCCACCACGTGTGACGCAAGTTAAAGGGTCATCCGCAACAATCACAGGTAGACCTGTTTCTTGCGCCAGCAGTTTATCAAGGTTACGCAACAACGCACCACCACCCGTCAACACGATACCACGCTCTGCAATATCCGAAGACAGTTCTGGCGGGGTTTGTTCAAGCGCGGATTTCACAGCACTCACAATACTTTGCAAAGGATCAGAAATCGCCTGAGTAATTTCATCAGAAGTTACGGTAATCGCACGGGGTACACCCTCTGCCAGATTACGGCCACGCACTTCAATCTCAAGGGTTTTGCCATCAGCAATCGCCATACCCACTTCTTTCTTGATCACTTCGGCCGTGGTTTCCCCAATCACGCAACCATGCGCTTTACGCACATAATTGATAATTTGCTCATCAAATACATCGCCACCGATACGTAATGAATCGGCATAAACACAGCCTTGTAATGAAATGATCGCAATCTCAGTCGTACCGCCACCCACATCAACCACCATTGAACCACATGCCTGTTCAACTGGCATACCTGCGCCAATTGCGGCAGCCATCGGCTCTTCAATCAAGCGCACATCACGCGCACCTGCATTGAACACAGCCTCACGAATGGCACGGCGTTCAACCAATGTTGATTTACATGGCACACAGACCACCACACGCGGTGCTGGTGGAAACAAACGCTTTTCATGCACTTTGCCAATAAACTGGTTCAACATGGTCTCAGTGACTTCAAAGTCGGCAATCACACCGTCTTTCATTGGACGAATCGCTGAAATATTCGCTGGTGTACGGCCTAACATTTGTTTAGCATCAATCCCTACAGCCGCCACAATTTTTTGTGAGCCACTGTGACGAATGGCCACAACTGTTGGTTCATTTAATATAATGCCACGGCCTGGTGCATAAATAAGGGTATTTGCAGTACCTAAATCAATGGCTAAATCCGGCGAAAACAAGCCAATTAGTCGTTTTAAAATCACGGGGGCGTTCTCAATTAAACTTTGTGTGGATACAGGGTGGCAACTTTAACGAAATGTGATGCTTTGAACAAGTCAATCGCTTATTATAACGCACGATATTTTGCAATTTTTTGATACTGAATTAGGTAAAGTTATGTCTACATCATCAGATGCTCAGCAGACAACGGACTTAAATGCAAAGACCGTTTCAGCGATTGCACATCTTGCTCGCTTGTCTCTAAATGACACGCAATCTACTGAATATGCTCAAAGTTTAAATAAAATTCTTGGCATGATGGAAAGCCTAAAAGGCATTAATACCGATAACGTTGAGCCTTTGAAAAGTCCTTTTGATAATCCGCAACCTTTACGTGCTGATATTGTAAGTGAAAGCAACCATCGTGATGAATATCAAGCGGTCGCTCCTGCAACAGAAGCAGGCTTGTACCTTGTACCTCGCGTAATTGAATAATTTCTATTCGATTAATCAATATTTTATATTTAGAATGTAAAGAAATTTTTCATATGACAGATTTACATCGCTTATCAATCCGTGAACTCTCTGAAGGGCTCAAACAAGCTCAATTTTCATCACGCGAATTGACCGAACATTATTTAAAACGTATTGCCAAAATTGACCCGAAAGTAAAAAGTTATGTAACGGTGACGGCAGAACAAGCACTTATTGAAGCTGATGCTGCTGATGTTGCACTTAAGTCAGGTCATGCACATGCGTTGGCAGGTATTCCTCTTGCACACAAAGACATTTTTTGTACCCAAGGCATTAAAACCACTGCCGGTTCAAAAATGTTGGATAACTTCATTTCACCTTACGATGCGACCGTCGTTGCCAAAGCCAAAGCTGCAGGTCTTGTGACTTTAGGTAAGGTGAATATGGATGAATTCGCAATGGGTTCAACCTCTGAAAGTTCATATTTTGGCGCGACAGGTAACCCGTGGGCATTAGATCATGTCCCAGGTGGTTCATCAGGTGGTTCCGCTGCGGCTGTTGCTGCGGACTTAGCTCCGATTGCAACAGGTACGGATACGGGTGGTTCAATTCGCCAACCAGCTTCATTCTGCGGCTTAACAGGCTTAAAACCGACCTATGGTCGTGTATCACGCTTCGGTATGATTGCATATGCCTCTTCACTCGATCAAGGCGGTCCAATGGCACGTTCTGCGGAAGACTGTGCTTACTTGATGAATGTGATTGCAGGTCATGATGCCAAAGACTCAACTTCGGTGAATAAAGAAGTCGATGACTACGTTGCAAATCTAAACAGCACAATAGTGAAAGGCTTACGCATTGGTATTCCAAAGCAATACTTTAATGTAGCTGGTTTAGATGCAGATGTGAAAGCACGTGTTGAAGAGTCATTGAAAAAGTTAGAAGAAATGGGCGCAATCTTGGTTGAGATTGATCTCAACATGACTGAAGCCTATGTACCGACTTACTACCTGATCGCCCCTGCGGAAGCTTCTTCGAACCTGTCACGTTTTGATGGTGTACGCTATGGCTACCGTTGTGAAAATCCAGTGGATTTAATGGACTTGTACAAACGCTCACGTTCAGAAGGTTTTGGTGCTGAAGTACAACGTCGTATCCTGATCGGGACGTATGCCCTGTCTGCGGGTTACTACGATGCCTACTATGTCAAAGCACAAAAAGTACGTCGTTTGATTCAGCAAGATTTCTTGAAAGCATTTGAAAATGTTGACGTGATTGCTGCACCATCTGCACCAACCACAGCATATAAGATCGGTGCAAACCTCAGTCCAACTGAAATGTATTTAGGCGATATCTATACCCTTGCAGTGAACTTGGCAGGTCTACCAGCCATCAACGCACCTGTTGGTTTTGATAAAGACAGCTTGCCTGTGGGCTTACAGTTGATCGGTAACTACTGGTCAGAATCACAATTGCTTTCGATTGTGCATCAATATCAACAAAATACAGACTGGCATACCAAACGTGCGGCAATTGCTGAGGAGAATGCATAATGACTGAAGCTCAAAAGTTAAAGTTAATTGACGGTTGGGAAGTCGTTATCGGGATCGAAATCCATACTCAGCTTGCCACAAAGTCTAAAATCTTCTCAGGTTCATCGACTGAATTTGGTCAAGACCCAAATACACAAGCCAGCCTTGTTGATTTAGCCATGCCGGGCGTATTGCCTGTATTGAATGCCGAAGTGGTTGATCTTGCAATTCGCTTTGGTTTGGGTATTGATGCCTATATAGATCAAGCATCTGTGTTTGCGCGTAAAAACTACTTCTATCCAGATTCGCCAAAAGGCTATCAAATCAGCCAGATGGACAATCCGATTGTAGGCTTGGGTCATATCGACATCCAACTGGAAGATGGTACGACCAAACGCATTGGCGTGACCCGTGCCCATCTTGAAGAAGATGCAGGTAAATCGATTCATGACCAATTCGAAGGTATGTCGGGTATCGACTTAAACCGTGCGGGCACACCATTGCTTGAAATCGTATCTGAGCCAGATATGCGTTCGGTTGAAGAAGCGATTGCTTATATTAAAGCGATTCACACGCTTGTACGCTGGTTAGGTATTTCTGACGGCAACATGGCAGAAGGCTCATTCCGTGCCGACTGTAACGTGTCATTACGTCGTCCGGGTCAACCTTTTGGTACACGCTGCGAGTTGAAAAACCTCAACTCATTCCGTTTCATTGAGCAAGCGATCAATGTTGAAATTGAACGCCAAATGGAAATTTTGGAAGATGGCGGCACGATCGACCAAGAAACCCGTTTGTTCGATCCGAACAAGATGGAAACTCGCTCAATGCGTTCAAAAGAAGAAGCGAACGACTATCGCTACTTCCCTGATCCAGACTTATTGCCAGTGATCATTGCCGATGAGCAGATCGAAGCGGCACGTGCTGCGCTTCCAGAGTTGCCTGCTGCTCGCCGTGAGCGTTTTATTGCTGACTTCGGTGTAACTGAATACGATGCACATGTATTGACGCTGTCACGCGAAATGGCTGACTTCTACGAAGCTGTTGTCGCTGCTGCTGGCGGTGCTGCGCAAGGTAAGGTCTCTGCAAACTGGGTGATGGGCGAATTCTCAGGTGCTTTAAACAAAGCGGGCCTAGAATTGGCGGACTCTCCTGTTTCTGCTGAGCAGTTGGGTGGCATGATTGCGCGTATTGTCGACAATACCATTAACGGCAAAATTGCCAAGCAAGTGTTTGGCTTTATGTGGGAAGCAGAAGGAAAATCTGCGGATGATATTATTGCTGAAAAAGGCTTAAAGCAAGAAACTGATACAGGTGCGATTGAAGCGATTATCAAAGAAGTGCTTGCAGCCAATGAAAAAATGGTTGAAGAGTACAAGTCTGGTAAAGAAAAAGCCTTTAACGGTCTGGTTGGTCAAGTCATGAAAGCTGCAAAAGGTAAAGCTAACCCAGCTCAAGTGAATGAATTAATGAAGAAATTGATTGGTTGATTTATTGGCTAGTTAATTAATTTCATGATATAAAACCTCACTTAATGTGGGGTTTTATAATATTAACTAAAGGAATAAAATAATGAGTATCAAATTATATTTTAATGATTTAAATGAAAAAGAATTTCCAAACCTATCACTATTTAATGGTTATTTAGCAGTATTTACACCGACAAAATGGGATGATTACGGTTTTAAATCAACTTTTAATTTATCTCTTGTTAATTATTCTACAACTAGTCCTACCGCACGAACTATAGGACAAGTTAAAGTAGGTTTTGTTGGACAAAAACCGTCATCCTCGCCAATTTCAGGTCAATTTTATACAGAATATTTTTCCCGAGATATAGAAGGTCGTTTATTAGACAAACTACCTAATAATTTCTTTTCTTTACCTGAATATGATAGCTTTTATCAAGATATTGAAAACTATTTTTCAAATGATGAGGCTTTAATTACCAATTTTTATATGAAAATTAGAGAAACATTAAAAAATAATCTACAAACGAAAATTACAACCGAAGATTTTTTCAAATCATCCTTTCAAAGAACATTTTGTTTTTTGTCTCACGAAGAGTTTTTATGGCTATATCACCAAACACGCCCTATGAAAATTTTTCAAGAACAAATCTCTCAAGCTAATAAAATAGTATCTATTAAATATAACGGTTTTCTTAATGAAGATGTATTTATTATGCTACATGGATTCTTGATAGCTACGTTAGAAAACTATTTATCAACAACATTTATTAAAACAGTATTAGGTGATAATGAACTTATTCTCAAACAAGCAACCCGTGATGGCAAAGTTAAGGATACGAAATTTAAGATTGAAGAATTACCTAATTGGCAAAATACATTAAAGGAAAAAGTAAAAAAATCATTAGAAGAAATGTCATTCCATAACATTGAAGCAGTGATGCCTCTTTTTATAAACGTTTTAAACTGCACACTTCCTGAAAATTTAAGTTGGTTGATTGATGCTGTAAAAATTCGACATGATTGTGCACATAGGGCAGGCTATGACATTAATGGGAAAAAATTAAACATAGAGGGTGTAAATAATTCTGTGTAAATACAGTTTTAAAAATACTTGGTTACACGCTCTTCAAACATGATACTAAAGCG